>NZ_JBEXRC010000011.1:0-166324 GCF_040612915.1 Streptomyces sp. NPDC006326
TCTCGGAGACCGCGCCGACGAACGTGGTCTTGCCCACGCCGAAGCCGCCCGCCACCACGATCTTCGCGGAGGTGGTGGAGCGAGCCGCTCCGCCGGCAGAACCTCCGTTAGAGCTTGCGAAGTCCACTGAGCACCCTTTCGAGCAGCGTTACGTCCGGCGTGCCGCCGGCCTCTCCATTGCCCGGCTGGTGGATGGCCACCATGCCGGCTTCGGCCAGGTCGGCGACGAGGATCCGCGCGACGCCGAGCGGCATCGACAGCAGTGCGGAGACCTCCGCGACCGACTTGACCTCGCGGCACAGCGTGCAGATGCGCTGGTGCTCGGGCAGCAGGGTGGACAGGTGCATCGGATCGGCCGTGGTGCTGACCAGCGCCTCGATGGCGAGCTGGTAGCGCGGTCGGGTCCGTCCGCCGGTCATCGCGTACGGGCGTACGAGCGGCTGGTCGCCTTCCGAGTACGACGAGTCGCCGTACGCATCGGGGTAGGCGGGGGGCGGGGTCATTGATCCTCCGGGCTGGACAGCAGTGGTCAGCGTGCCGTCTGACGGGGCGGCCGGTGGGGGGACGGGATGACGGCCTGGCGGTGGTACTGGAATCCGGGGAAACCCCGGTCCCCCGGCCGGAAGTACCGTCCGGCCGGGAGATGGGACGTCAGATGAGCAGGCTTCCCTGGAGCTCCGAGCGCAGTTCCGGGGTGAGGACACTGCCGGCACGGTCCACGAGGAGGGCCATCTCGTAGCCCACGAGGCCGATGTCGCACTCGGGGTGCGCGAGGACCGCGAGCGAGGACCCGTCGGAGACGGACATGAGGAAGAGGAATCCCCGGTCCATCTCGACCACGGTCTGGTTGACGGCGCCACCCTCGAAGATGCGGGAGGCTCCGGCGGTCAGCGACGTCAGACCGGAGGCCACGGCCGCCAGCTGATCGGCGCGGTCGCGCGGGAAGCCCTCGGACATCGCCAGAAGGAGGCCGTCGGCGGAGACCACCACCGTGTGGGACACCCCGGGGGTGTTGTCCACGAAGTTGGTGATCAACCAGTTCAGGTTCTGTGCCGCCTGGCTCATCGAACTCAACTAACGCTCCTGCTGGTAAGTGGGGTCGATGTGGTAACTGCCGGTCGCCGGGCCGTTGTTTCCGGCCTGACGACCCTGCTGGATACCGCGTCGGAGGTTCGTCAGACGGCCGCGGACGTCGTCCGGTGCACGCGAGACCTGCGGACCGGGCTGCGCGTCGGTCTGCTGCTGCGCCGTGCCGGCCACGAGGTTCGCCCGCGGTACCCGGCGGGGCAGCCCCGAGGTGGTGATGCCGCCGGCAGCGGGCTGGCGCACGCGCTCGGCCTGCCGCATCAGCTCGTCGTTCGGCGAGGACCGCCAGCTGACGGTCGGCGTGCTGCCGGTCGCCGGGGCGGACTCGGCCGCGAGCTCCTGGCCGCGCTGGGGCAGCGGCTGCTGCGACCGCTGGCGCTGGGCCGGGGCGGCCTGCTGCTGCGGGGGTGCGGCCGGAGCCTGCCCGGAGGCCTGCGCGCCCTCCTGGCTGAACCAGTTCGACTCCAGGGTGTCGAAGATCGGGCTGCGGGCGTCACCGGGGCCGGTGGCCGGCGGCAGGGCCTCCGGCTGGCTGGCCTGCGGCAGCTGCGGGGCCGGAGCGTAGCCGCCGGGCTGCTGGGCCTGCGGCTGCGGGGCGTAGCCGCCGACACCGGGGCCGCCGGGCCGGGGGGCCTGGAAGTCCTGGCGGGCGAACTGGCCCGTGGTGGAGGCGTCCGCCGGGCCGCGCAGCTCCGGGCGCTCGAACTGGCCCGTGGCGGACGGGCCCAGCGGGTTGCGTACGTCGGGACGCTCGAACTGGCCGGTGGTGCCGGCGCCGCCACCCGCCTGCGGGCGCGGGGCGTTGAAGTCCGGTCGCGGGAACTCGGCCGTGGCCCCGGGGCCCGAGAGCTCGTCGTGGCCGCGCGGGACCTCCTGGCCGCCGTGCCGGGCAGCCGGATCGGCGCCCCAGCTGGTGGCCTGCGGCGCCCCGGCGGGGGAGCCGCCCGTACCCGGGAGCTCCGGACGCGCGGCGCCACCGCGCGGCGGCAGCTGCGGCCGGGGGCCGCGCTGGGCCGGTGCGCCGGGCGCCTGGGCCGGGGAGCCCGGTCCTGCGGAAGCTGCGGGCTGCGGCGGCTGCGGCCGCTCGAAGCCGTTGCCCTGCGGGAAGCCGCCGGGGGCGGAAGGAGCGGAGGGTGCCGAAGGAGCCTGGGGCGCGGGCGCCGGACGCTGCTGCTGACCGCCGGCCGGACCACGGCCCGGCAGCGGAGCACCGCCGAAGCCGCCCTGGGCCTGGCCGGTCGGCGCGGCCGGAGCACCCTGCGGGCGCCCGCCCGGGCCTGCCTGCGGACGGCCGCCCGGTCCGCCCTGGAGGGCGGCGCGCTGTCCGCCGCCGGCGACCTGGCCGCGCTGCGGGGCCGCGCCCACGGGCTGGCGTGCACCGCCGCCCGGACCGGAGCCCTGCGCGGCGGGACCGCCCTGGCCGCCGGGACCGGCGGAACCGGGACCGCCCTGGCCGCCCTGGCCCGGCATCGGACCCGGCTTCTTGCCGCCCTGGGCGACGTCCACCGGGAGCATGACGAGGGCCGTGGTGCCACCCGAGTCGGAGGGGCGCAGCTGGATGCGGATGCCGTGTCGCAGGGACAGGCGGCCGACCACGAACAGGCCCATGCGGCGGGAGACGGAGACGTCCACGGTCGGCGGCGAGGCGAGCCGCTCGTTGATCGCGGCGAGGTCCTCGGGGGAGAGGCCGATGCCGGTGTCGTGGATCTCGACGAGCACCCGGCCGTCGGGCAGCGCGTGACCGGTGACCTTGACCTTGGTCTGCGGGGAGGAGAACGACGTGGCGTTCTCCAGCAGCTCGGCGAGCAGGTGCACGAGGTCGTTGACGACGCGGCCGGCGACGTCGGTGCCGGGCACCGACGCCAGTTCGATGCGCTCGTACTGCTCCACCTCGGACGCGGCGGCACGGAGCACGTCGACGAGCGGGACGGGGCGGGTCCACCGGCGGCCCGGCTCCTCGCCCGCGAGGACGAGGAGGTTTTCGCCGTTACGGCGCATACGGGTCGCGAGGTGGTCGAGCTTGAAGAGCGAGGACAGCTGGTCCGGGTCGGCCTCGCGCGACTCCAGCTCGGAGATGAGCGAGAGCTGGCGCTGGATGAGGCCCTGGGAACGGCGCGAGAGGTTGGTGAACATCGCGTTGACGTTGCCCCGCAGCAGGGCCTGCTCGGCGGCGAGGCGGACGGCCTCGCGGTGCACGTCGTCGAAGGCCGCGGCCACCTGGCCGATCTCGTCGCGGGTGTGCAGGCCGACCGACTCCACGGACGTGTCCACGTCCTGCGGGTCCGACTCGGACAGCTGCTTGACGAGCTCGGGGAGGCGGTCCTGGGCGACCCGGGTCGCGGTGTCCTGGAGGCGGCGCAGCGAGCGGATCATCGAGCGGGCCATGACGAAGGCGCCGACGAGGGAGACACCGAGGACGAGGAGGATCAGCGCACCGTTGATGATGGCGTCGCGCTGCGACTCGTTCTTGAGCTCGCGGGCCTTCTGCTCCATGTCTTCGAGCAGCGTGAGCTCGATGACCTTCATGGCCTGGATCTTGGTGTCGTCCGCGTCGTACCAGTCCAGCCAGGAGCGGTACTGCTGCTCCTTGGCGAACTGGCCCTGGGTGGACAGGACGCGGCGGGTGTAGTGGTCGGCCTTGCCGATCTCCGCGTTGCTGTCGCCGAGCGACGCGAGGAGTTCCTCGGGCTTGCCCTGGTAGACGAGCTCGAAGGTCTTCTTCGCCTGGCTCTCGCCGCGCAGCGCGGAGAGGGCGTACAGGCGGTCGTTCTCGGTCAGGTTGCCCTGCTTCTCGTTGCTGTCGGGCAGCGAGGCGGAGATGACGGCGCGCTGGATGGAGGCGTACTCCTTGGCGGAGGAGAAGGCCGCCAGGGCGCGGGTACGCTTGATCATCTCCGGGTTGGAGGTGGCCTGGGCCATGTCCTGGGAGAGCGAGAGCAGCGAGACGATCAGCGCGTTGTACTCGGTGACGGTCTGCTGGGCACCGTTCTGGTACGCCTTCTTGCGGATCTCCTCGATGCCGGTGAGCTGGCGGCCGATCTGCAGGATGTTGTTGCGGATCGACTTGAGGGTCTCGTCCTTGTCCTCCGTGCCGTCGACCTTGTCGGTCGCGGCGGCGAAGGCCTTGGCGGCGGCGTCGGTCTGGTCGCGGACGCCCTGGACGAGGCTGTTCGCCTTGCCGTCCTTGGTCACCGACATCGGACCGGCCGACTTGTCCCGCTCCTCCTGGAGCATGGCGGCCAGGTTGGTGGCCTGCCGGGTCATGGTCGTCAGCAGCTGCATGTGCTCCAGCTGTGCGATGTCGTTGAGCGAGTCGTTGATGCGGAAGCCACCGAGCGTGGTGGCGGCGACGACCGGCAGGGTCAGCAGCGACACCAGTCGCGTGCTGATGCGCCAGTTCTGCATGTGCAGACGGGACCCGGGCCCGGGAGGGGCCTTGGGTATCGCCGTGTCCTGGCCGGCCGGTTCCTCGCCGGGCGCCTTGCCCTTCAGGCTGCGGCGGCCCTTCGCCCTCACGGTGGCGGAGGAGTCGGCTCCTGCGCCTTCGACAGCCGGCCCGCGGTTCTGGGCGTGCTGGGGCGAGGAGCCACGGTCGGTCCCGCCGCGCGGTTCCTGCTCCGACGCAGCTTCCCCTCGGCCCTGGTGGGCCTGGGGAGAACCCTTGCCATCCCTCTTGAATCGTCCCTGCACTAGCGTCGCAACCTCTGGACCAGGCGTCCCGCCGGGCGACCGGCGGAACGGTGTCGAGTCGTGGGGCGCTTGCGGCCCCATGGTGGTCGTCGGTGACCGGCGCGTCTCCCTCTCGTTGCCGCCGTGGGCGGCGCTCTCTCGCGCCACCTGCGCGCCGGCTGTTCCCGCGGCGGTCCCGCGAATTCCAGCACAGTGGCGGATCTCCAACAAGGTGCGCGTGTCGGCCCGCAGCGTCGATTCCGTACGGTGACGGACTGACCACGAAGCGTGGGACCGCTTTCAGGATGAATCGGACTTACGTCATTCAAACGTGCGGGGTGTCAAGGTGTCCCAGTCGAGATGATCAGGAGCGGAATGACGCATTCAGTGGCGCAATGTCCGTTTCGGGGGCCGGAATTGACTGCCACTTATGTCCGGATTGCCTGCTGGCTGGTGAGCAAACTCACATAGCCGTGGCCATTACTTCCCGGTTCCGTGAGGGATTCGGATGTTTAGCCTTGCCCTTTAAAGGGTTGGCAACCGCCATCCGCCCCGCGAGCCGAGGACCCCGTACTCCGATGAAGACGACGATGATGTTCCGCAACATAGCCAACCCCCGCCGCACCACCCTCGCGCACCTGAAGGACGCCGAGGAGCTGCAGGCGACCGCGGCCCCGGAGCACTCCGTCGAGCTCCCCGCCCAGACGGCCAACCCGCGCCGCACCGTCCTCATGGACGCGCCCGTCGCCCCCGCCGCGCAGTAGTCCCCGGCGAAAGGAACGCCAAGCGCCGCTGCCTGCCGCGTTAGCCTGGAGTCCGCAGACTCCAGCCAGCGGAAATACAGAGGGGCAGACGCAACACGTGCGCATCGCCAGGTTTTCCATCGACGGCAATGTCGCGTTCGGCGCGGTCGAGGGCAGCACGGCCCCGGGCGCCGAGGGTGAGCTCGTCCTCGACATCATCAAGGGCATCCCGTTCGCGGACTTCGAGCTCTCGGGCACGAAGGTCCCGCTGAGCAAGGTCCGGCTGCTGCCGCCCGTGCTCCCGAACAAGGTCGTGGCCATCGGCCGCAACTACGCGGAGCACGCGGCGGAGCTGGGCCACGAGGTCCCCGACGCCCCGATCACCTTCTTCAAGCCCTCCACCTCGGTGGTCGGCCCGGGCGACCCCATCACGTACCCGTCCTTCTCCCAGGACCTCCACCACGAGGCGGAGCTCGCCGTGGTCATCGGCCGCATGTGCCGCGAGGTCCCCAGGGAGCGCGTCAAGGACGTCATCTTCGGCTACACCTGCGCGAACGACGTCACCGCGCGCGACGTGCAGCAGCGTGAGCAGCAGTGGGCCCGCGCCAAGGGCTTCGACAGCTCCTGCCCCCTCGGCCCGTGGATCGAGACCGACCTGGACCCGGCCGACCTGACCATCCAGTGCACGGTCAACGGCGAACAGCGCCAGCTCGGCCGCACCGGTGACATGGTCCGCTCCATCGAGGACCTGGTCGTCCACATCACCGAGGCCATGACGCTGCTCCCGGGCGACGTCATCCTCACGGGGACCCCGGCCGGAGTCGGCCCCCTCAACGTCGGCGACGAGGTCGCCGTCACCATCGAAGGCATCGGCACTCTCACCAACAAGGTGATCAAGCGTGGTTAACGGACCCGTCCGCGTACGTTTCTGTCCCTCCCCGACCGGCAACCCCCACGTGGGCCTGGTCCGCACCGCCCTGTTCAACTGGGCGTTCGCCCGCCACCACGGCGGTACGTTCGTCTTCCGCATCGAGGACACCGACGCGGCCCGTGACTCCGAGGAGTCCTACGACCAGCTCCTCGACTCGCTGCGCTGGCTCGGCTTCACCTGGGACGAGGGCCCCGAGGTCGGCGGGCCGCACGCGCCCTACCGCCAGTCGCAGCGCATGGAGATCTACGCGGACGTCGCGAAGAAGCTCAAGGACGCCGGCTACGCGTACGACTGCTACTGCACCACCGAGGAGCTCGACGCCCGCCGCGCCGCCGCCCGCGCGGCCGGCAAGCCCTCCGGTTACGACGGCCACTGCCGCGAGCTGACCACCGTCCAGCTGGAGGCCTACCAGGGTGAGCACCGCTCCTCGATCGTCCGCTTCCGGATGCCCGACGAGCCGATCACCTTCACCGACCTGGTCCGCGGCGAGCTGACCTTCACCCCGGAGAACGTGCCGGACTTCGGCATCCTGCGGGCCAACGGCGCGCCGCTCTACACGCTCGTCAACCCCGTCGACGACGCGCTGATGGAGATCACCCACGTGCTGCGCGGCGAGGACCTGCTGTCCTCCACCCCGCGGCAGATCGCGCTCTACAAGGCGCTGATCGAGCTGGGCATCGCCAAGGGCGTCCCGGAGTTCGGCCACCTGCCGTACGTCATGGGCGAGGGCAACAAGAAGCTCTCCAAGCGCGACCCGGAGTCCTCGCTCAACCTGTACCGCGAGCGCGGCTTCCTGCCCGAGGGCCTGCTGAACTACCTCTCGCTCCTCGGCTGGTCCTTCTCCAAGGACCAGGACATCTTCTCGATCGAGGAGATGGTGGCGAAGTTCGACATCCCGGACGTGAACGCGAACCCGGCGCGCTTCGACATCAAGAAGGCCGAGGCGATCAACGCCGACCACATCCGCCTGCTGGACCCGAAGGCCTTCGCCGACGCCTGCACCCCGTGGCTCCAGGCGCCGCACGCCAACTGGGAGCCGGCGGACTTCGACCCCGAGGCCTGGGCGGCCATCGCGCCGTACGCCCAGACCCGCGTGACCGTCCTGTCGGACATCACCGCCAACGTCGACTTCCTGTTTCGCAAGGAGCCGGTCGAGGACCAGGCGTCGTGGGACAAGGCGATGAAGGGCGAGCCCGCGGCCCTGCTGACGAGCGTGCGCGCCCGGCTGGAGACGGCCGACTGGAGCGACCCGGAGTCCCTCAAGCAGGCCGTCCTGGCCGCCGGCGAGGCCCACGGCCTCAAGCTGGGCAAGGCCCAGGCCCCGGTCCGCGTGGCCGTCACCGGCCGCACGGTCGGCCTGCCGCTCTTCGAGTCCCTCCAGATCCTGGGCCGGGAGCGGTCCCTGGCCCGCATCGACGCGGCGCTGGCCAAGCTGGCCGCGTAAGACGACGCGCATCCCCGCAGGGGGCGGCGGCCGGTTTCCCGGTCCGCCGCCCCCTGCGGCCTTGTCCCGGCCCCCGTGTGACGGACTTCTCCGCCGTGGCCGCGCAGGGCGGGTCCGCGGCGTAGATTCGGCGGTATGCCGATCCGTGCCGTCCTGTGGGACATCGACGACACCCTCTTCGACTACACCGGTGCGGACACCGCCGGACTGGCGCAGCACCTCGCCGTGGAGGGCCTGGACGGGAAGTACGGGACCGCGGCGGAGGCGCTCGCGCTGTGGCGCCGGCTCACCGACCGCCACTGGGCGCGCTTCGCGGCCGGGGAGGTCAGCTTCCCCGGGCAGCGCCGGGACCGGGTGCGGGACTTCCTCGGGGCCCCCGGCATGGACGACGCCGAGGCCCAGGGCTGGTTCGACCGCTACGTGGAGCACTACAAGGCCGCCTGGGCGCTGTTCCCGGACGTGGTGCCCGTACTCGACCTCCTGGCCGGCCGGTACCGGCACGGGGTGGTCTCGAACTCCTCCAGCGCCAACCAGGACCCCAAGCTGCGCAGCCTCGGGCTGCGCGAGCGCTTCGAGGCGCTGGTGTGTGCCGCCGAGATCGGGGTCAGCAAGCCCGAGGCGGCGGCCTTCCTCGCGGGCTGCGACGCGCTCGGGCTGGCCCCGGGCGACGTGGCGTACGTGGGGGACCAGCCGGAGATCGACGCGCGCGGCGCCCGCGACGCGGGACTGACGGCGGTGTGGCTCGACCGGGACGGCACCCGCGGCCCGGGGCCCGAGGGCGTGCACCGGATCGCCGGGCTCGCCCAGCTCCCGGACCTGCTGGCCGCAGATACCCGTTTTGGAGCACGGTCAGGCATCCGGTAATGTTCTTTCTGCGCCGCCGGAGCGGGCCGAAAGGCCGGACGGAGACGCCACTCAAAAGAAAGTCCCGCAGAGGGCTTGACTTTTGGTGGGGTATAGTGTAATTGGCAACACGAGGGTTTCTGGTTCCCTTATTCTAGGTTCGAGTCCTGGTACCCCAGCGCAGTGCAGCAGTAACGCAGTGCTTTGCCCCCGTTGTGTAGCGGCCTAGCACGCCGCCCTCTCAAGGCGGTAGCGCCGGTTCGAATCCGGTCGGGGGTACAGATCCTTCCCGCAAGGTCTCCATTGGGTAGCTCCCGGACGTCTTGATGCAGGATCGCTAGGGCCCCCGTTGTGTAGCGGCCTAGCACGCCGCCCTCTCAAGGCGGTAGCGCCGGTTCGAATCCGGTCGGGGGTACTGTTGGTCTGGTATAGACCACATTGGGCTATGGTGTAATTGGCAACACGAAGGTTTCTGGTTCCTTTGTTCTAGGTTCGAGTCCTGGTAGCCCAGCGCAGTAACAAGCAAGCCCCCGTTGTGTAGCGGCCTAGCACGCCGCCCTCTCAAGGCGGTAGCGCCGGTTCGAATCCGGTCGGGGGTACGCACTGAAGAGGCCCTCCGCGTTCATAGCGGAGGGCCTCTTCGTCGTGTGCGGCGCCGGCCGCGGCAGACGTAAGTACGGGCCCGGCGGCGCGTGTTCGGACGTGTGCGGCGTCGTACGCGCCCCCGGGCCCGGGGGAGTGGAAAGAAGGGTCGCAGGCTCAGGCGCTGCGGCGCAGCGCCTCGGTCAGGCGGGCCGCCGCGTCGATGACGGCCTGGGCGTGCATCCGGCCGGGGTGGCGGGTCAGGCGCTCGATCGGACCGGAGACCGACACGGCGGCCACCACCCGGTTCGACGGCCCGCGCACCGGTGCCGAGACGGAGGCCACACCGGGCTCCCGCTCGCCGATCGACTGCGCCCAGCCGCGGCGCCGGACGCCCGACAGGGCCGTCGCCGTGAAGCGCGCGCCCTGGAGGCCGCGGTGCAGCCGCTCGGGCTCCTCCCAGGCCATCAGGATCTGCGCGGCCGAGCCGGCCTTCATCGGGAGCGTGGAGCCCACCGGGACGGTGTCCCGCAGGCCCGACAGCCGCTCCGCCGCGGCCACGCAGATGCGCATGTCGCCCTGACGCCGGTAGAGCTGCGCGCTCTCCCCGGTCACGTCGCGGAGGTGGGTGAGTACCGGTCCCGCCGTGGCCAGCAGACGGTCCTCACCGGCCGCGGCGGCGAGCTCCGCCAGCCGCGGTCCGAGGATGAACCGGCCCTGCATGTCCCTCGCCACCATCCGGTGGTGTTCCAGTGCCACGGCCAGGCGATGTGCCGTGGGTCGTGCGAGCCCTGTCGCCGCGACCAGCCCGGCGAGGGTGGCCGGACCGGACTCCAGTGCGCTCAGTACCAGAGCTGCCTTGTCGAGAACGCCGACGCCGCTAGAGTTGTCCATGAAACGATATTCACGTCTCACACTGTGAAACGCAAGTTCAATTTTTCCAAGAACCAGCGAGTCTGTATGTGCGGGTCCACGAATCACTGGGTCCGAGCCGTCGTCCGGCACGTGGGGTACGGACGATCCGGCGCACCAGATCTCTATGAAGCGCCGGCCGACGAGGCCGGCCGGAGGGAAAGCGATGGGTAGGACACTCGCGGAGAAGGTCTGGGACGACCATGTCGTCCGGCGCGCCGAGGGCGAGCCCGACCTCCTCTTCATTGATCTGCACCTGCTGCACGAGGTGACCAGCCCCCAGGCCTTCGAGGGCCTGCGGCAGGCCGGCCGCAAGGTCCGGCGGCTCGACCTCACCATCGCGACCGAGGACCACAACACCCCCACCATCGACATCGACAAGCCGATCGCCGACCCGGTCTCCCGGGCCCAGCTGGAGACGCTGCGCAAGAACTGCGCGGAGTTCGGCGTACGCCTGCACTCGCTCGGCGACGTCGAGCAGGGTGTCGTCCACGTGGTGGGACCGCAGCTGGGCCTGACCCAGCCCGGCACCACCGTGGTCTGCGGCGACTCGCACACCTCGACGCACGGCGCCTTCGGTGCGCTGGCCTTCGGTATCGGCACCAGCCAGGTCGAGCACGTGCTGGCCACCCAGACGCTGCCGCTGGCCCGCCCCAAGACGATGGCGATCACCGTCACCGGCGAGCTGGCCGAGGGCGTCACCGCGAAGGACCTGATCCTGGCGATCATCGCCAAGATCGGTACCGGTGGCGGTCAGGGCTACGTCCTGGAGTACCGCGGCGAGGCCGTCGAGAAGCTGTCGATGGAAGCCCGCATGACCATCTGCAACATGTCGATCGAGGCCGGCGCCCGCGCCGGCATGATCGCCCCCGACCAGACGACCTTCGACTACCTGGAGGGCCGCGACCACGCCCCGAAGGGCGAGGAGTGGGACGCGGCGGTCGCGTACTGGAAGACCCTGCGCACCGACGAGGACGCGGTCTTCGACGCCGAGGTCGTCATCGACGGCTCCGCACTGTCGCCGTTCGTCACCTGGGGCACCAACCCGGGCCAGGGCGCCCCGCTGTCCGCCAGCGTCCCCGACCCGGCTTCGTACGAGGACGCTTCGGAGCGCCTGGCCGCCGAAAAGGCCCTGGAGTACATGGGGTTGACCGCCGGGCAGCCGCTGCGGGACATCAGGGTCGACACCGTCTTCGTAGGTTCCTGCACCAACGGGCGCATCGAGGACCTGCGCGCCGTCGCGGGCATCATCGAGGGCCGCAAAGTCGCCGACGGCGTACGGATGCTGGTCGTCCCCGGCTCCGTCCGGGTCGCCCTGCAGGCCGTCGAGGAGGGCCTGGACAAGGTCTTCAAGGAAGCCGGGGCCGAATGGCGGCACGCGGGCTGCTCGATGTGCCTGGGCATGAACCCCGACCAACTGGCCCCCGGTGAGCGCTCCGCGTCCACCTCCAACCGCAACTTCGAGGGCCGCCAGGGCAAGGGCGGGCGCACCCACCTGGTCTCCCCGCAGGTGGCCGCCGCGACCGCGGTACTGGGCCACCTGGCCTCGCCCGCCGACCTGTCCGACGTCACCGCCCCCGCCGGAGTCTGAATCATGGAAGCCTTCACCACGCACACCGGCCGGGCCGTCCCGCTGCGCCGCAGCAACGTCGACACCGACCAGATCATCCCGGCCCACTGGCTGAAGAAGATCACCCGCGACGGGTTCGAGGACGGGCTCTTCGAGGCCTGGCGCAAGGACCCGGAGTTCGTCACCAACCGCCCGGAGCGCGCCGGGGCGACCGTGCTCGTCGCCGGCCCGGACTTCGGGACCGGTTCCTCGCGCGAGCACGCCGTCTGGGCCCTGCAGAACTTCGGGTTCAAGGCGGTCATCTCCTCCCGGTTCGCCGACATCTTCCGCGGCAACTCGCTGAAGAACGGTCTGCTGACGGTGGTCCTGCCGCAGGAGACGGTCGACCGGCTGTGGGAGCTGACCGAGGCCGACCCCGAGGCCGAGGTGACGGTCGACCTCGTGGCCCGCCAGGTCCGCGCGGCAGGCATCGAGGCGGAGTTCGAACTCGACGACAACGCCCGCTGGCGTCTGCTGGAGGGTCTGGACGACATCTCGCTCACCCTTCAGAACGAAGCCGACATCGCCGCGTACGAAAGCGCCCGGCCCACCTACAAGCCGCGTACGATTCGAGCCTGATTCCGGCCTGATCAGCGCTTATTCACCTTTGGGTGATCGCATCGCCCCCGCTGTGCCCCCCGTCTTCCGGCGGGGGGCACAGCTGTGTGTTGAGGCCCCGTGAGGCGACAACTCGCCCCAGATGGCACAATCTGTGCATGGAACGCGACAGTCAACTTGAGCTCTACGAACTCGTCGCGGACCGGTTGAAAGAAGCACATGCAAGGGTGCGCGCGCTGCAAGTCCCGGAGGGCGTAAGGATGGCGCTGTCCCGGAAGCTGTTGGTCGCCACTGCCGCGGCGAAGCATGATCTCGCCGACGCGGCAAGGCGCCTGGACAGGTTGATGAAGGACCTCGACGAGGGTCGATTCCCTGAAGGCGACTGATGCGAAGGAACTCCGTAACGGACTGCACCGTTGCGGCACTAGGGTGATTAGCCCGTTTCGTGTTTGATTTGCGGTATATATCCGCCTAACGTGCGAAATAAGCTTGAACACATTCGTTCTGGCGAAGTCTCCGAAGGGGAAGACGTGAACAAGGCGCAGCTCGTAGAAGCGATTGCCGACAAGCTGGGCGGCCGCCAGCAGGCCGCCGACGCTGTCGACGCGGTACTGGACGCCATGGTCCGCGCGGTGGTCGCGGGCGACCGGGTCTCGGTCACGGGCTTCGGCTCGTTCGAGAAGGTCGACCGTCCGGCCCGTTACGCCCGCAACCCGCAGACGGGTGAGCGCGTCCGGGTCAAGAAGACCTCGGTTCCCCGCTTCCGCGCGGGTCAGGGCTTCAAGGACCTGGTCGCCGGCACCAAGAAGCTGCCCAAGGGCGGCGAGGTGTCCGTCAAGAAGGCCCCCAAGGGCAGCCTGACCGGAGGCGCTTCCGTGACGGTCAAGAAGGCCGCGGCCAAGAAGGCCACCACCGCCAAGAAGGCGGCGGCCAAGACCACGGCCGCGAAGAAGACCACCGCGAAGAAGACCACCGCCACCGCGAAGAAGACGACGGCCAAGACGGCCACCGCGAAGACCACGGCGGCCAAGAAGAGCACCCCCACGGCGAAGAAGGCCGCGGCCACGGCCAAGAAGACCACCGCCACGGCCAAGAAGACGGCTCCGGCGGCCAAGAAGGCCACCGCGAAGACCACGGCGCCCGCCAAGAAGACGACGGCGCGCAAGACCACCGCGAAGAAGACCACGGCCCGCAAGAAGTAAGGTCGCAGGTCACACACGCCGGGCCGGTTTCCCTTCCGGGGAAACCGGCCCGCGGTGCGTTCCGCAGGACTGTTCCTGCAGGTCAGAGGGGCTGGCTCAGAAGGTCTGGAGGGTGACCAGCGTGATCCGCAGAGCGGCCCCCTCGCCCTCCGTCTCGATCCGAACCCGCTGCCCCGGACGCAGCAGCCGCAGGCCTCCCGCCTCGAACGCCGGGGCCTCGAAGGGCACCGGGGTGCCGTCGTCCAGCAGCACACTGCCGCTGTGGGTCTGGGAGTCGTACGTGTACGCGGTCGCCTGCATACCGGCACTGTATCGGGCCGTGTGAGGGCCCACGCCGAGGGCGAGGGCGGTCCGCAGGTCCGCGGCCGTGTCCACGTCCCGGCGCACGCTGTCCACGTCCGCCAGGGCGATTTCGGCGGCCCCCGACGCCGAATGGCGGGCCCGCGACGGGCCGCCGAACGCGGGTGCCAATTCCACGTGCGGGGCAGCGGAAAGCAAGGTCGTTCCGATTCCCGCCGCATCCGCCAGAAATGCCCGGGGAAATACCGAAGCGGCTTCGAGCACGCGTAGCAATTCCGGGGGCCGCAGCGCGGGGAGATCCGCGTTCATCGCCGCGACCGCCGCCCGGGGGCGCCCCGTGCGTATCGCGCGCGCCCCGTGGGCCAGCGCCGCGTTGAGCCCGGCGCCCGGGGCGTCCGGCACGATCCGGGCCCCCAGCCGGGCCAGTTCCGCCCCGGCCCCGGCGTCGTCCGTGACGACCACCACATCCGAGACGGCCGCGCAGGCCAGCGCACCGGCCACCGTGTCCTGCGCGAACGCCAGCGCGAGCCCCGGCCGGGCCCCGCCCACGGCGGCCGCGAGACGGCTCTTGGCCACCGAGAGCGGCTTCAGCGGGACCACCAGACTCCAGACGGCGTTCGTGACGGACCCCTTCCCCGCGGTGTGCAGTCGGCCATGCCCGGACCACGGCCAGGTCACGGCCCGGTCATGCATCGGCCCATTGTCACCTCTGCCCGGGCAACCCGGGGGTACGGCGGTGCGGGCGGGGCGTACGGTGTTCTCGACAGAGACCGGACCCGGCACCACACGCGTCCGGCCGACGAGGTGCCCAAGCCGCGCACCGGTCCTAGAGGAAGGTGTCCGAGTGTCCCGCCGCAGAATCGGCTTCTGGTACCGCCTGGCGGCGGTCATCGCAAAACCGCCGTTGACGGTGCTCTTCAAGCGGGACTGGCGGGGAATGGAGCACATTCCGGCCGACGGGGGCTTTATCACCGTCGTCAATCACAACTCGTATCTGGACCCGCTCTCCTACGCGCACTTCCAGTACAACACCGGCCGGGTGCCCCGATTGCTCGCGAAGGCCGCCCTCTTCAAGGTGCCTTTCGTCGGCTCGATCCTGCGCGGGTCCGGGCAGATCCCCGTCTACCGCGAGACCACCAACGCCCTGGACGCATTCCGGGCCGCCGTGGCCGCGATCGAGAGCGGCGAATGCGTCGCCTTTTATCCGGAGGGCACCCTCACCCGGGATCCGGACATGTGGCCGATGGCCGGCAAGACCGGCGCGGCCCGCGTCGCACTGATGACCAGGGCGCCCGTCATTCCGGTGGCCCAGTGGGGCGCGAACCTCGCGATGCCGCCCTACGCCAAGGAGGACAAGGTCCGCCTGTTCCCCCGCAAGACCCTCCAGGTGCTCGCCGGACCGCCCCTCGACCTCTCCGAGTTCTACGACCGGGAGCCCACCCCGGACGTGCTCAAGGAGGTCACCGAGATCATCATGGCCGCCATCACCGGGCTGCTGGAGGAACTGCGCGGCGAGAAGGCGCCCGAGCAGCCCTACGACCACCGCAAGGCCAGGGCGGAACAGCGGCGCAAGGCCGCGGGGGAGGACAAGAAGTGACACGTCCCGTGAAGGCGGCCGTCTTCGGAACCGGCTCCTGGGGCACCGCCTTCGGCATGGTGCTCGCCGACGCAGGCTGCGAGGTGACCCTCTGGGGCCGCCGCCAGGAGGTGGTCGACGCCATCAACACCGGCCGGACCAACCCGGACTACTTCCCCGGGGTGGAACTCCCGGCGGCCGTCCGCGCCACCACCGACCCGGCGGAAGCCGCCCGCGACGCCGACTTCGCGGTCCTCGCCGTCCCCTCGCAGACCCTGCGCGGCAACCTCGCCGCATGGGCGCCCCTGCTGCCTCCCGACGCCGTGCTCGTGTCCCTGATGAAGGGCATCGAACTGGGCACCGCCAAGCGGATGAGCGAGGTCATCGAGGAGGTCGCCAAGGTCCCGGCCGAGCGCGTCGCCGTCGTCACCGGTCCCAACCTGGCCCGCGAGATCGCCGCCCGGCAGCCCGCGGCCGCCGTCGTCGCCTGCTCCGACGAGGCCGTCGCCCGGCGCCTCCAGGCGGCCTGCCACACCCCGTACTTCCGCCCCTACACCAGCACCGACGTGATCGGCTGCGAGCTCGGCGGCGCCGTCAAGAACGTCATCGGCCTCGCCGTCGGCATCGCGGACGGCATGGGCCTGGGCGACAACACCAAGGGCTCGCTCATCACCCGGGGCCTGGCCGAGGCGACCCGCCTGGGCATGGCGATGGGAGCCGACCCGCTCACCTTCTCCGGCCTCGCCGGTCTGGGCGACCTCGTCGCCACCTGCTCCTCGCCGCTGTCCCGGAACCACACCTTCGGCACCAACCTCGGACGCGGGATGACCCTGGAGGAGACCATCGCGGTCACCAGCCAGACCGCCGAGGGCGTCAAGTCCTGCCAGTCGGTGGCCGATCTGGCCCGCCGCCACGGAGTGGACATGCCGATCACCGACACGGTGGTCGAGATCGTCCACCACGGCAAGCCGCCGCTGGTCGCACTGAAGGAACTGATGGCGCGCAGCGCCAAACCGGAACGCCGCTGACTCCTTTCCGGACGTCCGAGCGGGTACTCTCGTGGCGATATGAGCAGCGAGAACCTCCCCCAGACCCCTGAGCAGCAGGGCCGCAAGCCCCGCGTGGCCGTCGTGTTCGGCGGCCGCAGCTCGGAACACGCCATCTCGGTCGTCACGGCGGGCGCGGTGCTGCGCTCGATCGACCGCTCCAAGTACGAGGTGCTGCCCATCGGCATCACCACCGACGGCCGGTGGGCGCTGACCGCCGACGCGCCCGAGCGGATGGCCATCGCCGACCGCCGGCTCCCGAGCGTCGCGGAGCTCTCGGAGTCGGAGGAGGGCGCCGTCGTGCTCTCCGTCGACCCGGCGAGCCGCGAGGTCGTCTACACCGAGCCGGGAGCCGTTCCCAAGGCCCTGGGCGAGGTCGACGTCGTCTTCCCGGTGCTGCACGGCCCGTACGGCGAGGACGGCACCCTGCAGGGCCTGCTGGAGCTCTCCGGCGTCCCGTACGTCGGCTCGGGCGTCCTCGCCTCGGCCGTCGGCCAGGACAAGGAGTACATGAAGCGGGTCTTCACCTCCTTCGGCCTGCCCGTCGGGCCGTACGTGACCATCCGCCCCCGCGAGTGGGAGGCCGACCGGGACGCCGCCAAGGCCAGGATCCTGGACTTCGCGGGCGAGCACGGCTGGCCGCTCTTCATCAAGCCCGCCCGGGCCGGCTCCTCCATCGGCATCACCAAGGTGGACGACGCCTCCGGCCTGGACGAGGCGATCCGCGAGGCCCAGCGCCACGACCCGAAGATCATCGTGGAGGCGCTGCTGCGCGGCCGCGAGATCGAGTGCGGCGTGCTGGAGTTCGAGGACGGGCCGCGCGCCAGCGCGCCCGCCGAGATCCCGCCGGTCTCCAGCCACGACTTCTACGACTTCGAGGCGAAGTACATCGACTCCGCCTCCGGGATCGTGCCCGCCCCGCTCACCCCGGAGCAGACCGCCGAGGTGCAGCGGCTCGCGATCGAGGCCTTCGAGGCGGCGTCCTGCGAGGGCCTGGTGCGCGCCGACTTCTTCCTCACCGAGGACGGCACCTTCGTCATCAACGAGATCAACACGATGCCGGGCTTCACGCCGATCTCCATGTACCCCCGTATGTGGCAGGAGTCGGGCGTCGCCTATCCGGAGCTGGTGGACCGCCTGATCCAGGCCGCCCTGCGCCGCTCCACCGGCCTGCGCTAGCCGCCCCGTACGGCACGCACCCGTACACGCCGACCGCCCGCCGGGGATCCCGGCGGGCGGTCGGCGCGAGGCGGGCCGGCAGGGCCGGCGCGGCGGGGGATCAGTACGAGGAGATCCCCTCGGGGACGGTCTCGGCCACGGCGGTGGACAGCCCGACCAGCATCCCCGCATCCGTGGCATGCTCCTTGTCGACCCGGACCTGCGTGTACGCCAGGCGCATCCCGGTGGTGAACCGGAAACCCCCGCCGGCGTCGTCGGGGAGCTCCTCCAGCAGCCAGGCCACGCCGTTCACGTGGACGCCCTCCTGCTTCGGATCGGCCATCTCCGCGGGCTTGGGGATGCCGCACCGCAGTACGATCGCCGAGCCGCCCCACGCGGCGGTCAGGTCGGACTCCGGGTCCGTGGGGGTCCGCGCCAGGCCGGCCACCTTCTCCGGGAGTCTGCCGTGCAGCGCCGCACAGAACCCCGCGACGTCGGCGGGCGGCGCGGGCGGCGGATCCACCCGGGCCTGCGCGCCGCCCGGGGTACAGCCCGCGAGGGCCAGTACGGCGGCCAGGGCGGTCAGAGCGGGCACACGGACGGGCCGGCGGTGGAGGGACATCACCGGCCAAGAGTAGACGGGGGCTACAGATGGACCACCGGGCAGGTCAGGGTGCGGGTGATCCCCTCCACCTGCTGCACCTTGGCGACGACCATGCGGCCGAGCTCGTCCACGGTCTCGGCCTGGGCGCGCACGATCACGTCGTAGGGGCCCGTCACGTCCTCCGCCTGGATCACCCCCGCGATCTGGCTGATGGACTCGGCGACGAACGACGCCTTGCCCACCTCGGTCTGGATGAGGATGTACGCCTGTACCACGGAACCTCCAGGGCGGCCACGAGGATCGAGTCCCCTAACCTTCGGGTGGGCCCTGGAATTGCGGGCGGGCCCGGGGAAGAAGGGACGCCACGGTACCGCGTCGCCGAGCGCCGCGGGGAGACCCGCGAGCCCGGTGCCACGCACAGCGGGGCGTACGGAGAGCAGAAGTTGACGTATCTGTTGACGGTACCCAGAGCTGTGACGGCTCGCGACCGCAAGCGGACTGGGCAAGAAGGGGCACAGCGATGAAGGGCACTGTGGGCGAGCTGGGGGAGTTCGGGCTCATTCGGGAGCTCACCTCACGGCTCACCACCACCCCGGCGGTCCGGCTCGGACCCGGCGACGACGCCGCGGTGGTGTCGGCCCCCGACCGGCGGGTCGTGGCGAGCACGGACATCCTCCTGGAGGGCAGGCACTTCCGGCGCGACTGGTCCACGGCCTACGACGTCGGCCGCAAGGCCGCCGCGCAGAACCTCGCCGACATCGCCGCCATGGGCGCGGTGCCGACCGCGCTGCTGCTCGGCCTCGTCGTCCCGGCCGAGCTCCCGGTCACCTGGCCCACCGAGCTCATGGACGGTCTGCGCGACGAATGCCAGGTCGCCGGAGCGGCCGTGGTCGGCGGGGACGTGGTCCGCGGCGACACGATCACCGTGTCCATCACCGCCCTCGGCGACCTGCGCAACCACGAGCCCGTCCTGCGCTCCGGCGCCCAGCCCGGCGACGTCGTGGCCGTCACCGGCTGGCTGGGCTGGTCCGCGGCCGGATACGCCGTGCTCTCGCGCGGCTTCCGCTCCCCGCGCGCCTTCGTCGAGGCCCACCGGCGCCCCGAACCGCCCTACCACGCCGGCCCCGCCGCCGCCGGACTCGGCGCCACCGCCATGACCGACGTCAGCGACGGACTCATCGCCGACCTCGGGCACATCGCGGAGGCCAGCAAGGTACGGATCGACCTGCGCTCGGCGGCCGTGGACATCCCGACCCAGATGCACGACATCGGGCAGGCCGTCGGCGTCGACCCCTTGCAGTGGGTGCTCACCGGGGGAGAGGATCACGCCATCGTGGCGACCTTCCCGCCCGACGTGAAACTGCCGGCCCGCTGGAAGGTCATCGGGGAGGTCCTGAACCGCTCCGCGCTGCCCCAGGTGACCGTGGACGGCGCGCCCTGGACGAGCACCGGCGGCTGGGACCACTTCGGCTCCGACCCGTCCACCGAGGAGACCTGCCGATGAGCGACGCGCCACCGCTGTGCCTGACCGTTGCGGGGTCCGACTCCGGCGGTGGCGCCGGAATCCAGGCCGACCTCAAGACCATGCTGGCGCTCGGCGTGCACGGGATGAGCGTGGTGACCGCCGTGACCGCGCAGAACTCCCTGGGCGTCCACGGGGTCTGGGAGCTGCCCGCCGAGGCCGTGACGGCCCAGTACCGGGCCGTGGCCGACGACATCGGCGTACAGGCCGTCAAGACCGGCATGCTGGCCTCCGCCGCGCTGGTGGAGACGGTCGCCGAGCTGCTGGCCGGCACCGGGGCCCCCGCCGTCGTGGACCCGGTCGGGGTCTCCAAGCACGGGGACGCGCTGCTGGCCGCCTCGGCCCTGGACGCCGTACGCCGGGAACTGCTGCCGCGGGCCACCGTCGCCACCCCCAACCTGAACGAGGTCCGGCAGCTCACGGGCCTGGACGTGGAGAGCGAGGACGACATGCGGCGGGCCGCCGACGCCGTCCTCGGGTACGGACCCGAGTGGGTGCTGGTCAAGGGCGGCCACCTGGCCGCCCACGGCGGTGAGGCCGCCGACCTGCTCACCGACGGGGACACCCTGCTGTGGCTGCGGGCCCCGCGCCACGACAACCGGCACACCCACGGCACCGGCTGCACCCTCGCCTCCGCGGTGGCGGCCGGCCTCGCCAAGGGGCAGGACGTGCCGCAGGCCGTGATGGAGGCCAAGGAGTACGTCACCGGAGCCATCGCGGCCGGCTTCGCGCTCGGCGGCGGCATCGGCCCGGTGGACCACGCCTGGCAGTGGAACCGCTGAGCCGGCGGACCCGACGGCGTACGACCACCGCGTCACGGGACGCGGTGGTCCGCCCGCATCCGGTTCCGGGCAAGGCAAAAGGCCGGTCCACGAGGTGGACCGGCCTTCTTGGCAACCGGAAAGGGCTGCGCTACGACGACGGGAGGCGTCAGCGCGAGACCTTGCCGGCCTTGATGCACGAGGTGCAGGCGTTGAGGCGCTTCGGCGTCCCACTGACCACGGCACGGACGCGCTGGATGTTCGGGTTCCAGCGACGGGACGTACGGCGGTGCGAGTGCGAGATGTTGTTGCCGAAGCCCGGCCCCTTGCCGCAAACGTCGCAGTTGGCAGCCACAGGTCACTCCAAAGACTTCAGATGCACTTACAGTGAAATCCGGCGCACCGGATCAGAGATCTGAAGTGGTTTGCCGGGGGAATGGCCCGACTTTCATCGGGCAACCGGAGCAGCATACAACGACTGCTCCCGTCCAAGAAAACTACCATGGCCGCCGCCGGGCCCGCCCGCGGTCCCGGCGACCGGCCCGCCCTTGGTTACCCTGCGGTGAACCCTGGCCCGCACGAGGAGGAACGCCCGGTGCCGCACGAGCCGCAGCCGCAGCCCGCCGACGAGCTCGACGCCGAAGCGGTGCGCACCTGGAGCTCCCTGGCCGTGGCCGCGCTGGGCCGGGCGCGCGAGGACATCGACGCGATCAACGTCTACCCCGTCGCGGACGCGGACACCGGCACCAACCTCCACCTCACCGCGGAATCCGCGCACCGCGCGGTCGCACACGCCTTCACCGGCGCCCCCGCGGACGTGAGCGGGGCCGCACCGGAGTCGGGGCCCCCGAAGCCCTCCCTCGCCGAGGCGGTACGGGCGTACGCGCACGGCGCCCTCATAGGCGCGCGGGGCAACTCCGGGACGATCCTCGCCCAGCTGCTGCGCGGCGTGGCCGACGTGCTGGGCGACGAGCCCGGCGACCGCGGACCGGCCAGGCTGCTGGCCGAGGCGCTGACCCGGGCCGCCGAGGAGGCGTACGAGGCGGTCGCGCACCCCGTCGAGGGCACCATGCTCACCGTCGCCGCCGCGGCGGCACGGGCCGGCCAAGCCGCCGCGGCCTCCGCCGGCAGCACCGCCGACGTGGCCCGGGCCGCCTACGACGGAGCCCGCACCGCCCTCGCCGAGACCCCTCGGCAGCTGGCCGAGCTGGGCCGGGCCGGGGTGGTCGACGCCGGGGGCAGCGGGCTGGTCGCCGTCCTGGGCGCCCTGTGGCAGGCGCTGTCCGGCCAGGCCCCCGCCCCCGAGGCGATCCGCGGCCGGGCCGTGCCCGTACCGCAGACGCCGCAGCCCTGCGACGCGCAGGAGCACGGCGGGCCCGCGTACGAGGTGATCTACCTGCTGGAGGCGGCCGAACCGGCCGTGGCCGAGCTGAGGGCCCGTCTCGACGGACTCGGGGACTCCCTCGTGGTGGTCGGCGGCGACGGGCTGTGGAACGTGCACGTGCACGTCGACGACCCCGGCGCGGCCGTGGAGGCCGGCGTGGTCGCCGGGCGGCCCTACCGGATCCGCATCACCCACTTCGGCGACGAGCGGCGCCGGGCGCGCGGCGAACGCGCCCAGCGGGCCGTGGTCGCCGTGGTCCCGGGCGAGGGACTGGCCGTGCTGTGCGAGGAGGCCGGCGCCACCACCGTCCTCGTCCGCGCCGGCGAGGCGCCCGATGCCGCCGAACTGGCCGAGGCCGTCCGGCGCGCCCACGCCCGCGAGGTGGTGCTGCTGCCCGGAGGCGCCGAACAGCGCGCGGCCGCGGCCGCCGCTGCCGAACAGGCCCGCGCCGACGGGGTCCGCGTGGCCGTGATCCCCACCCGGTCCGCGGTCCAGGCCCTGGCCGCCCTCGCCGTCCACGACCCGGACGCCGGCTTCGACGAGGACGTCGTCGCCATGACCGCGGCGGCCGGCGCCACCCGCTACGGGGAACTCGCCGTGGCCGAACGGCAGTCCTTCACCTCCGCGGGCATCTGCCAGGCCGGGGACGTGCTCGGGCTCATCGACGGCGACGTCGCCGTCATCGGCTCCGGCCTGTCCGAGACCGCCGAGGCGGTCCTGGACCGCATGCTGGGCTCCGGCGGCGAACTGGTCACCCTGGTCCTCGGCCCCGAGGTGCCCGACACCCTCGCCGCCCGCCTGGAGGCCCACGTACAGCACGGGCACCTGGCGGTGGACACCGTCACCTACCGGGGCGGGCGGTACTCGGCGCCCCTGCTCATCGGAGTCGAATAGCGGACTTGTCGGTGCCATGGTGTGCAATGAACACGTGCCCGCGCTCGACGAAGACCTCAAGAAGACGCTCGGCCCCGCCACCGCCAAGGTGCTGGCCGAGCAGCTCGGCCTGCACACGGTCCTGGACCTGCTCCACCACTATCCGCGGCGGTACGCCGAGCGCGGGGAGCTGACCTCTCTGACCGAGCTCGCCGACCAGATCGACGAGCACGTGACGGTCGTCGCCCAGGTCGCCGACGCCCGGATCCTGACCTTCAACGGCGGCCGCGGAAAACGCCTGGAGGTGACCATCACCGACGGCAGCGGCCGGCTCCAACTGGTCTTCTTCGGCGCGGGCGTCCACAAACCGCACAAGGAGCTGCTGCCCGGCACCCGCGCGATGTTCGCCGGCAAGGTCTCCCTGTTCAACCGCAAGCTCCAGCTGGCCCACCCCGCGTACGAGCCGCTGGGCGCCGAGGCCGGGGAGTCCGACGCGGCGGCCGCCTTCGCCAACCAGCTCATCCCGATCTACCCGGCCTGCAAGCAGCTGGAGTCCTGGAAGATCTCCAAGGCCGTGGACGCGGTCCTGCCCCGCGCCCGCGAGGCCGTGGACCCGCTGCCCGGTGCGCTGCGCGACGACCGGGCCCTGATCCCGCTCACCGAGGCCCTGCTGAAGATCCACCGGCCCGCCGCCAAGGCCGACGTCGAGGACGCCCGCCGGCGGCTGAAATGGGACGAGGCGTTCGTCCTCCAGGCCGCCCTGGCCCGCCGCCGGCACGCCGACTCCCTGCTGCCCGCGGTCCCGCGCCGGCCCTCCCCGGGCGGCCTGCTCGACGCCTTCGACGCCAAGCTGCCCTTCACCCTCACCGAAGGCCAGCAGACGGTCTCGAAGGAGATCTTCGACGACCTGGCCACCGAGCACCCCATGCACCGCCTCCTCCAGGGCGAGGTCGGCAGCGGGAAGACCATGGTCGCGCTGCGCGCCATGCTCGCCGTCGTGGACAGCGGCGGGCAGGCCGCGATGCTCGCCCCCACCGAGGTGCTCGCCCAGCAGCACCACCGCTCCATCACCGAGATGATGGGCGACCTCGCAGAAGCCGGCATGCTCGGCGGCTCCGACCGGGGCACCAAGGTGGTGCTGCTCACCGGCTCCATGGGGACGGCCGCCCGCCGCCAGGCCCTGCTCGACCTGGTCACCGGCGAGGCCGGCCTCGTGATCGGCACGCACGCGCTCATCGAGGACAAGGTGCAGTTCCACGACCTCGGCCTGGTCGTCGTCGACGAACAGCACCGCTTCGGCGTGGAGCAGCGCGACGCGCTGCGCTCGAAGGGCAAACAGCCGCCGCACCTGCTGGTGATGACGGCGACCCCGATTCCCCGCACCGTGGCGATGACCGTCTTCGGCGACCTGGAGACCTCCGTCCTCGACCAGCTGCCCGCCGGGCGCTCGCCTATCGCCACCCACGTGGTGCCCGCCAAGGACAAACCGCACTTCCTGGCCCGGGCCTGGGAGCGGGTCCGCGAGGAGGTGGAGAACGGCCACCAGGCGTACGTGGTGTGCCCGCGCATCGGCGACGGGGACGACGAGCCGAAGAAGAAGCCCTCCGCCGAGGACGAGGCCGAGAAGCGGCCGCCGCTGGCCGTCCTCGACATCGCGGAGCAGCTGGTCCGCGGCCCGCTCGCCGGACTCGCGGTCGAGGTGCTGCACGGCCGGATGGACCCGGCCGACAAGGACGAGGTGATGCGTCGCTTCGCCGCCGGCGAGGTCAAGGTCCTGGTCGCCACCACCGTCATCGAGGTCGGGGTGAACGTCCCCAACTCCACGGTCATGGTCATCATGGACGCCGACCGCTTCGGCGTCTCCCAGCTCCACCAGCTGCGCGGCCGCGTCGGCCGGGGCTCCGCACCCGGCCTGTGCCTGCTGGTCAGCGAGATGCACGAGGCCAGTCCGGCCCGGGCCCGGCTCGCCGCCGTCGCCGCCACCCTCGACGGCTTCGAGCTCTCCCGGATCGACCTGGAGCAGCGCCGCGAGGGCGATGTGCTCGGCCAGGCCCAGTCGGGCGTCCGCTCCTCGCTGCGCATGCTCGCCGTCATCGAGGACGAGGAGATCATCGCCCAGGCCCGGGAGGAGGCCACCCGCGTGGTCGCCGCGGACCCGGAGCTGGAGCGGCTGCCCGGCCTGAAGGCCGCGCTCGACGCCCTGCTCGACACCGAACGCGAGCAGTACCTGGAGAAGGGCTGAGCGGTACGGCCCGCGGCGGCACGACCTATCGTGGGAGCCGCAGTACCGCAGTACCCGTCAGTACCCCGTGACCGAAGGACCCCAGATGACCCGCGTGATCGCCGGCAGTGCCGGCGGGCGACGGCTGACCGTGCCCCCGGGCACCGGTACCCGGCCGACCTCGGACCGGATGCGCGAAGGCCTCTTCTCCACCTGGGAGTCCCTGCACGGCGTCGCGGGGTCACGGGTGCTCGACCTGTACGCCGGATCCGGCGCCGTCGGCCTGGAGGCCCTCTCCCGCGGCGCGGCCCACGCCCTGCTCGTCGAGACCGACCCCAAGGCCGCGAAGGCCATCCGGGACAACATCAGGGCGCTGGGCCTGCCCGGCGCCGAATTCCGGGCCGGCAAGGCCGAGCAGATCGTGGCGGCGGCAGCGGCCGGGGACCCGTACGACGTGGTCTTCCTGGACCCGCCCTACGCCGTCGGCCACGACGATCTTGGCGAGATCCTGCTCACACTCCGGTCCAATGGCTGGCTCACCGGCGATGCGCTCGTCACCGTGGAGCGCGGTACGAGGAGCGGTCCGTTCCCGTGGCCCGAGGGGTTCGAGCCGCTCCGCTCCAGGAAATACGGCGAGGGCACCCTTTGGTACGGTCGCGCCGCCTTCACCGGCGAAGATTCATGAAGACCGCACCGGAGAGCGAGGGACCCAAGTTGCGCCGCGCCGTCTGTCCCGGGTCATTCGACCCCATCACCAACGGACACCTCGACATCATCGGCCGGGCCTCCAGGCTCTACGACGTCGTGCACGTCGCCGTGATGATCAACCAGTCCAAGCAGGGGCTGTTCACCGTCGAGGAGCGGATCGAGCTGATCCGCGAGGCGACCGCCGGCTACGGCAACGTCGAGGTCGAGTCCTTCCACGGACTGCTCGTCGACTTCTGCAAGCAGCGCGAGATCCCCGCCATCGTCAAGGGGCTCCGCGCCGTCAGCGACTTCGACTACGAGCTGCAGATGGCCCAGATGAACATGGGCCTCTCGGGTGTGGAAACGCTGTTCGTGCCGACCAACCCCACCTACAGCTTCCTGTCCTCCTCCCTGGTCAAGGAGGTCGCCGCCTGGGGCGGCGACGTCGCCCACCTGCTGCCGCCGCACGTGCACGCGGCGCTGACCGAGCGCCTGGCGAACCGCTGACCGGCTGACGGGGCGTCAGTCGGTGTCGGGCGCCCCGCCGGTGGCCTTACAGTCGTCCCGTCCGTCTCAGGAACCGCCCCGAGGCCGAGAGAGTGCGAGCCCCCATGGACGTGCAGAAGAAGCTCGACGAGATCGTCGCGGCCGTCGGCAGCGCCCGGTCCATGCCCATGTCGGCCTCCTGCGTGATCAACCGCGCGGAGCTGCTGGCCCAGCTTGAGGAGGTGCGCCAGGCGCTGCCCGGCTCGCTCGCCCAGGCGCAGGAGCTCATCGGCGGCCGGGAGCAGATGGTCGAGGAGGCCCGCCGGGAGGCGGAGCGGATCATCGAGTCCGCGCACGCCCAGCGCGGCTCCCTGATCTCCGACACCGAGATCGCGCGCCGGTCACAGGACGAGGCGGACCGGATCCTGGCGGACGCCCGCCGGGAGGCCGAGGAGATCCGGGCCGAGGCCGACGACTACGTCGACAGCAAGCTCGCGAACTTCGAGGTCGTCCTCACCAAGACCATCGGCTCGGTGGACCGCGGCCGCGAGAAGCTGCTGGGCCGCGGCCCCGGCCTGGACGAGCAGGGCTATCCGGACGCGGAGGCGCCCGAGCGCAGCCACGACCCCGAGACGCAGCGGCAGCAGGCGGACGCGTACGTCGACAGCAAGCTGGCGACTTTCGAGGCGGTGCTCTCCAAGACCCTGGAGGCGGTCGGCCGCGGCCGGCAGAAGCTCCTGGGCCGGGTGCCCACGGACGACCTCGGCGCCCACATGGCGGCCCAGGACGCGGCGGGCGCCCCGCAGTCGCGCTCGGCCAGCGACGCGGACTTCCTGGCTGGCCTGGCGGAGCCGGAGAGCCCGGTGGCCCCGGTGATCCCGGCGCAGGCCCAGCCGGAGCCCGCGTACGACGCGTACGGCTACCCGCAGCCGCAGCAGGCCGGGCAGCAGGACGCGTACGGCTACCAGGACCCCTACGCCTACCAGCAGCAGGCCCAGCAGCCCGACCCCTACGCGATGGCCTACGAGCAGCAGGCCCAGCACCCCGACCCCTACGCGGCCTACCCGCCCCAGCAGCCGGTCCAGCCGCAGCAGCCCGCGCTCGACGAGACCAGCTTCTTCGACACGAGCATGATCAACCTGGAGCAGCTGCGCCAGTACGAGCAGGGCCGCTAGCACCGGATTGGGCTCTGGGCGAAGGGCCGGGTATCCTGGCCCTTCGGTCGCGCGTATGCACCGCGATCCATGCTGCCCTCAAGCGGCGGAATCTTTGATCTTCAGCGAACTGTGAAAGCAGGAACGGCCCTGAACACCCGCCTCGACCACCGCAACCCCCTCGTGTTCGACACGCACGAGCTGGGTCGGCGTCCTGGTGCCATGCAGCGGCTGTCCCGCGAGATCCCCGCTCCGGCGGACCTCGGTCTCGCCGGGGTCATCGGAGTGCCGGAAGGCGCCCCCCTGAAGCTCGAACTCCGCCTTGAGTCGGTCATGGAAGGGGTGCTTGTCACAGGCACCGTCCGTGCATCGGCCGAAGGGGAGTGCGTAAGGTGTCTGGAGGCCGTGGAGCGCAAGCTCGACGCGGACTTCCAGGAGATGTTCTCGTACCCTGACGCCGACGACCGGGGCCGCGCTCACGCGGAGCCGGCCGACGACGCCGAGGACGACGAGGACAGGCTCTTCCTAGAGGACGGCTTGTTCGACCTCGAACCCGTGCTGCGCGACGCGGTGGTGCTCGCACTGCCGCTGCAGCCGGTGTGCCGGGAGGACTGTCTCGGACTGTGCCCCGAATGCGGGGCCGGTCTGAACGACGACCCGGACCACCACCACGACGCCGTCGACATCCGTTGGGCGGCTTTGCAGGAACTCGTCGTGACCGATCAGGACGACGAGAAGGACAACATGAGCGGCACTGCATCTGACGACGTTCAGAGCGCCGCCGAGAAGCAGGAGAAGTAGCCGTGGCTGTTCCGAAGCGGAAGATGTCGCGCAGCAACACGCGCCACCGCCGGTCGCAGTGGAAGGCTGCGGTCCCCACCCTGGTTTCGTGTGAGCGTTGCCAGGAGCCGAAGCTCCAGCACATCGCGTGCCCGAGCTGCGGCACCTACAACAAGCGCCAGGTCCTCGAGGTCTGAGCGGCTGGTGAGAGGCGCAATGTCTGAGCTGTCCAACGCTGAGAAGCAGGCAGACAGTAACAACGCGGCCTCGTCCCACACGCTTCTGGAAGGGCGGCTCGGGTATCGACTTGAGTCCGCCCTTCTGGTGCGTGCGCTGACCCACCGCTCGTACGCGTACGAGAACGGCGGTCTGCCCACCAACGAGCGCCTGGAGTTCCTCGGGGACTCCGTACTCGGCCTGGTGGTCACCGACACGCTGTACACCACCCACCCCGACCTGCCGGAAGGCCAGCTGGCCAAACTGCGGGCCGCGGTGGTCAACTCGCGTGCACTGGCGGAGGTCGGACGCGGCCTCGACCTCGGCTCCTTCATCCGGCTCGGCCGGGGCGAAGAGGGCACGGGCGGCCGGGACAAGGCCTCCATCCTGGCCGACACCCTGGAAGCGGTGATCGGCGCGGTCTACCTCGACAAGGGCCTCGAAGCGGCCTCGGAGCTGGTGCACCGGCTCTTCGACCCGCTCATCGAGAAGTCCTCGAACCTCGGCGCGGGCCTGGACTGGAAGACCAGCCTCCAGGAGCTCACGGCGGCCGAGGGGCTCGGCGTGCCGGAGTACCTGGTCACCGAGACCGGTCCGGACCACGAGAAGACCTTCACTGCTGCCGCCCGCGTCGGTGGTGTCTCGTACGGCACCGGCACCGGCCGCAGCAAGAAGGAAGCGGAACAGCAGGCGGCGGAGTCCGCGTGGCGCGGGATCCGTGCCGCGGCGGACGAGCGGATCGCGGCGGAAGCCGCGGCCGCGGGCGCCGCTCAGGCCCCGGTGGCGGCTGCGGCCGGCACCGAGGCCGTGGCCGAGGACGGTGGGGCGCCGACACCCACCGACCCGACGCCGAGCGTCTGACCCTTCCTTCGGGACCTGCGCCCGCCCCTGCCGTGCAGGGGCGGGCGCTCGGGTTTCCCGGGCCCCGCGGGCCGGCCGGTAGGCTCGGCGGTGCCAGATGTACGCACCGCCGTGGAGGAGACCGCCGTGCCCGAGCTGCCCGAAGTAGAGGTCGTGCGGCGGGGTCTGGAGCGCTGGGTGGCCGGGCGGACGGTGGACGCCGTCGAGGTGCTGCACCCGCGGGCCGTGCGGCGGCACCCGGCCGGAGGCGCCGACTTCGCCGCGCGCCTCAAGGGGCAGACCATCGGCATACCGCGGCGCCGGGGCAAGTACCTCTGGCTGCCCCTGGAGGGGCGGGACCTCTCCGTCCTCGGGCACCTCGGCATGAGCGGGCAGCTCCTCGTCCAGCCCGAGGACGCCCCCGACGAGAAGCACCTGCGCATCCGGGTGCGGTTCCAGGACGACACCGGCACCGAGCTGCGCTTCGTGGACCAGCGCACCTTCGGCGGCCTGTCGCTCCACGAGAGCGTCGCCGGCAGCGCCGAGGGCCTGCCCGACGTCATCGCGCACATCGCCCGGGACCCCCTGGACCCCCTCTTCGACGAAGCCGCCTACCACCTCGCCCTGCGCGCCAAGCGGACCACCGTCAAGCGGGCCCTGCTCGACCAGTCGCTGATCAGCGGGGTCGGCAACATCTACGCCGACGAGGCGCTGTGGCGGGCCAGGCTGCACTACGAGCGCCCCACCGCCACCCTCACGCGCCCCCGGAGCACGGAACTCCTCGGCCATGTCCGGGACGTCATGAAGGCCGCCCTCGACGTCGGCGGCACCAGCTTCGACAGCCTCTACGTCAACGTGAACGGCGAGTCCGGCTACTTCGACCGTTCGCTCGACGCCTACGGGCGGGAGGACGAGCCCTGCCGGCGCTGCGGTACGCCGATGCGGCGGCGGCCCTGGATGAACCGCTCCAGCTACTTCTGCCCGCGCTGTCAGCGGCCCCCGCGCCCGGCGTCGTAGGAGGCGCGGGAATCGAGCACCTGCGGCATGCTCCCCTCCAGGAAGTGGATGAGGGCGAGCAGCCGGTCGGCGACCTCGATGCCGAGCGGGGTCAGCTCGTAGTCCACCCGCGGCGGATTCGTCGGCTGCGCCTCCCGGTGCACGATGCCGTCGCGCTCCAGGGCCTGCAGCGTCTGGGAGAGCATCTTCTCGCTGACCCCGTCGACCTTGCGGCGCAGCTCGTTGAAGCGGCAGGAGCCCCCGCGCAGGGCGCCCACGGTGAGGCTGCCCCAACGTCCGGTGACGTGTTCCAGGGTCTGCCGGGACGGGCACGCGCGCGCGAAGGCGTCGAAGGGCAGCGCGGCGGGGAGCGTGGCGGTCTCCGGCAGGTCGGTCTCCATGCCGCCAGCTTAGCTGCGCACAGCGCTGACCGACAGTGTGCGCTTTCGAATGGTTAGCGCTGGCCGCTTCGGTCGGCCGGTCAGAAGCCGAAGTCCTGCGTCCACCACGGGCCGCCGTCCGCGAAGTACGCGCCGACGCCCAGGGTGCGGAACTCGCAGTTGAGGATGTTCGCCCGGTGGCCGGGGCTGTTCATCCACGCGTTCATCACCGCCGCGGCGTCACCCTGCCCCCGGGCTATGTTCTCGCCGCCGAGGCCGGAGAGCCCCGCCTTGGTGGCGCGGTCCCACGGGCTGTTGCCGTCGGGGTCGGTGTGGTCGAAGAAGCCCCGGGTGGCCATGTCCTTGCTGAAGGCTCCGGCCAGCGCCGCGAGCGGCGGGTTCGCCCGGACGGGACCGCATCCGGCCTGGGCCCGCTCCTGGTTGACCAGGGCCAGTACGGCGGCCTCCTCGGCGGAGTGGCCGTCACCGGCGGGCGGGGCAGTCGGGGCCGGGGGCTTGGGGGCCGGGGGCTTCGGGGCCACGGGCCGGGGGGCCGGCGGCTTGGGTGCGGCCGGCTTGGGGGGCACCGGTGCGGCCGCGGGCTTCTCGGGCGCCTTGGCGGCGGCGGAGGGGGTCGCCGAGGCGGACGGGCTCGGTGAGGCCGAAGGGGAGGGAGAGGCCGAAGGGGAGGGGGATGCCGACGCAGAGGGGCTCGCCGGGTCGGCGGGGGCGGACGAGGCGCGGCCGGACAGGTTGGCGAGGCCGCCCTGCTGCTCCACCGCGGAGACGGGGGTCGGCGAGGCCTTGGCCCCCGCCCTGCTGCCCGAGCCGCTGGCGTCGACCCCGACGTAGGGGAAGGAGCCGCCGACCGGCACCATGCCGGTGGTGACGGCGGCCGTGCCGAGGACGACGGCCACCGAGATGCCGATCAGGCCGTTGCGGGCGGCGGTGCGGCCCTTGCCTGCGCGGCGCGGCTCGGCGGGGAGTCGGTGGCGTCCCATCGGCGCGTACCCTTCCTGGCGGGTGAAGATCATCCTTTACTCACCCAAATGGGTGAGTTCATTGGTGCGCGACTGTACGCCATGGGGCATGGGGGGCGATGCGGGCGGAAGGGGGCCGCCCGGTTAGCGTTCGCGCATGAACGAAGATGTCCGCCTGACCGCCTGGGTGCGCGGCCGTGTACAGCGCGTGGGCTTCCGCTGGTTCACCAGGGCCAATGCACTGGAGATCGGAGGGCTCGCCGGATTCGCGCTCAACCTCGACGACGGGCGAGTGCAGGTGGTGGCGGAAGGTCAACGTGAGAATTGCCACCGGCTGCTCGACTGGCTGCGGTCCGGCGACACGCCCGGGAGCGTCGACGGAGTGACAGAGATCTGGGGCACACCGCGCGGTGGCTACGACGGCTTCGACATCCGCTGAGCGATCCGCTGATCATGTACTGATCACATCGCCGGACAGGTCCCATACGGTCGGATCTGCACGTTCGCCGTCGACGCGTTGCCGCGCGATGCGATCCGTGGAAGGCTCGAAACAGCGGACGATCTCCACGTCCCTTGCGTGAGCCGGGCTGCCCGCCGATACGGGGCGTGATCGTGTTGACCGTCAAACTTTTTGGTGAGACGCTGGAAGCCCCGCGCACCTGAGCTGTTTGGCAGTGTTGGCAGTAGGCGTGTTAGCAAGAGAACGCGTGCAGTGACTGACAGTCGCTGCCGGACATCCGCGGGTGCGATTCCCTCACGACCCACACCGCTTCGGTCGGTCACTCAGTGTGGAGGACCATCCATCATGGCAAAGGCGCTTCTCGGTTACGTCGGCGGTTCCGACCCGCGACTCCTCGCCGAGATGCGACGGCTTCAGCAGCGCGTCCAGGACCTTGAGTCCGAGCTCGTACGGATTCAGTCCGAAAACGACGCGCTGAACGCGGCCGCCGCTCAGCACGGAGACTCGCTGCTGGACCGCATCGACATCGACGTACCCCAGGCGGAGCCTGCGCTCACCTGATCCGCTCACTCGTCGCTCGATTCCAGCCCCGCAGGATCTGCAAGGGACGCTTCGGCGTCCCTTCTCTCTTTCCGTCCGCTTTCCGTTCGACGTCAGTTGTGCCCTGCACCTTCATGGGTGAAACCGAAGGTGAAAGGTAGAGTCCGGCGGCGTGCACCTCAAGTCCCTGACCCTGCGAGGCTTCAAGTCCTTCGCCTCCGCAACGACCCTGCGCTTCGAGCCCGGCATCACGTGCGTGGTGGGGCCGAACGGCTCGGGAAAGTCCAACGTGGTGGACGCCCTGTCCTGGGTCATGGGCGAACAGGGAGCCAAGTCCCTGCGCGGCGGCAAGATGGAAGACGTCATCTTCGCCGGCACCACCGGCCGCCCGCCGCTCGGCCGGGCCGAGGTCTCCTTGACCATCGACAACTCCGACGGCGCCCTGCCGATCGAGTACGCCGAGGTCACCATCACGCGGATCATGTTCCGCGGGGGCAGCAGCGAGTACCAGATCAACGGTGACACGTGCCGTCTGCTCGACATCCAGGAGCTGCTCTCCGACTCCGGCATCGGCCGCGAGATGCACGTCATCGTCGGGCAGGGCCAGCTGGACTCCGTCCTGCACGCCGACCCGATGGGCCGCCGCGCCTTCATCGAGGAGGCGGCGGGGGTGCTGAAGCACCGCAAGCGCAAGGAGAAGGCGCTGCGGAAGCTGGACGCGATGCAGGCCAACCTCTCCCGCGTACAGGACCTGGGCGACGAGCTGCGCCGCCAGCTCAAGCCGCTGGGACGGCAGGCCGCGGTCGCCCGGCGGGCGGCCGTGATCCAGGCCGACCTGCGCGACGCGCGGCTGCGGCTGCTCGCCGACGACCTGGTCACCCTGCGGGGCGCGCTGGACGCGGAGATCGCGGACGAGGCGGCGCTGAAGGAGCGCAAGGAGGCCGCCGAGGCCCAGCTCGCGGACGCGCTGCGGCGCGAGGCCGAACTGGAGGAGGCCGTGAGGCAGCTGACGCCGCGGCTCCAGCGGGCGCAGCAGACCTGGTACGAGCTGTCGCAGCTCGCCGAGCGGGTACGGGGGACTGCGTCCCTGGCCGATGCCCGGGTCAAGTCGGCCTCGGCTCCGGGGGAGGAGGAGCGGCGGGGCCGCGACCCGGAGGACCTGGAACGCGAGGCCGCACGGATCCGCGAGCAGGAGGCCGAGCTGACGGCGGCTCTGGAGGCGGCCTCGCGCGCGCTGGAGGACACCGTCGAGCACCGGGCGGAGCTGGAGCGGTCCCTCGCCGAGGAGGAGCGGCGGCTGCGGGACGCGGCCCGGGCCATCGCCGACCGGCGTGAGGGCCTGGCCCGCCTGACCGGACGGCTGGGCGCGGCCCGGTCCCGGGCCGGTGCGGCGCAGGCCGAGATCGACCGGCTCGTGGCGGCGCGCGACGAGGCGGAGTCCCGGGCGGCCGCCGCGCAGGCGGAGTACGAAGCGCTGGCCGAGGAGGTCGGCGGCCTGGAGGACGCTTCGGCGGACGAGGAGTACGAGACGGCGCGGGCCGGGCTCGCCGAGGCGGAGGCCGCCCTGAGCGGGGCCCGGGACGCCCTGGCCGCGGCCGAACGCTCGCGGGCGGCGGTCTCGGCCCGGCGGGACGCGCTGGCGCTCGGGCTGCGCAGGAAGGACGGCACGGGAGCGCTCCTGGCGGCCCGGGAGCGGTTGACGGGCCTGCTGGGGCCTGCGGCGGAGCGCCTGTCGGTGGCCCCGGGCTACGAGGCGGCGGTGGCCGCGGCCTTCGGCTCCGCGGCGGACGCGCTGGCGGTGGCCTCGCCCGGGGCGGCGGCCGAGGCCATGCGCCACCTGCGCGACACGGACGCGGGCAAGGCCGCCTTCCTGATCGCCGCAGCCCCGCTGCCGCCCGACCCCGCCCACCCGGCCGAGCCCACCGCCGCCGACGGGGCCGAGCCGGCCGCTGCCCACCATGGCGAGCCCGCCGCCGCCGACCGGGCCGAGCCGGCCGCCGGGTATGCGGTCGAGCCCGCGGCTGCCCACCAGGGGGGCGGGCCCGCCGCTGACGACCGGGCCCAGCCCGTCACCCGGCACGCGGCCGGGCCCGCCGGCGCCGAGCCGGCCGCCCACCATGCGGTCGTGCCCGGCGCCGACCACCTGGGCGGGCCTGCCGCCCGGCAGGCGGTCTCGGGTGGTCATGACGGGCCGGCCGGGGGCGGGGTGGGAGCCGTGGGGGGTGACCGTTCGGCGTCGGTGGGGGGCCGGGTCGGCCTGCTCGGCGCGGCAGGCGAACCCGTCGAGGGCGCGGCCGCGCCGATGGTGCCGGGGCAGGGCACCGCCCGCACGGACGGGGCGCCGGGCTCCGGTCAGGGCGGCGCGCACGGGACGGGCCCGGCGGGCGCCCCGGGGCTGCCCGGCGTCGCCGTCGGAGCCGTGGTGCGGGGCGACGGCGGGCTGGAGGCGGCCGTGGCGCACATGCTGCGGGAGTACGTCGTCGTCCAGGACCTCGCCGAGGCCGAGGCGCTGGTCGGTGAGCGACCAGAGCTCGTCGCCGTGACCCTCGACGGAGACGTACTCGGTGCCCACCACGCGCAGGGCGGTTCCGCCGGGGCGCCCAGCCTGATCGAGGTACAGGCCGCCGTCGACGAGGCCACCGCCGAACTGGCCCGGCTCGACGAGGAGTGCCGGGACCTCGCCGAGGCCCGGGAGTCGGCCGCCGCGCTGCGCCGCGGGCTCGCCGCGCAGGTGGAGGAGACGGGCGAGCGGCGGCGCGCCGCCGAGCAGGCCCGGGCCGGGGTGGCCCAGCAGCTCGGCCGGCTCGCCGGACAGGCGAAGGGCGCCGCGGGCGAGGCCGAGCGCAGCGCCACCGCGGCGGCCAAGGCGCAGGACGCCCTGGAGCAGGCGCTGGCGGAGGTGGAGGAGTGCGCCGAGCGGCTCGCCATCGCCGAGGAGATGCCGGTGGAGGACGAGCCGGACACCGCCGTGCGCGACCGGCTCGCCGCCGACGGGGCCAACGCCCGGCAGACCGAGATGGAGGCCCGGCTCCAGCTCAGGACGCACGAGGAGCGGGTCAAGGGGCTGGCCGGCCGGGCCGATGGACTTGACCGGGCCGCCAGGGCGGAACGCGAGGCCCGCGCCCGCGCCGAGCGCCGCCGGGCACGGCTGCGCCACGAGGCCCAGGTGGCCCGGGCCGTCGGCGACGGGGCCCGCCAGCTCCTCGCCCACCTGGAGGTGTCGCTGCTCCGGGCCGAACAGGAGCGCGCGGCCGCCGAACACGCCAAGGGCCTGCGCGAGCGGGAGCTCGGCGAGGCCCGCACCCGCGGGCGCGACCTCAAGGCCGAGCTCGACAAGCTCACCGACTCCGTGCACCGCGGCGAGGTCCTCGGCGCCGAGAAGCGGCTGCGCATCGAGCAGGTGGAGGGCCGGGCCCTGGAGGAGTTCGGGATCGAGGCGGCCGACCTGACGGCGGAGTACGGGCCCGACCAGCCGGTGCCGCCGAGCCCGCCCGCCGACGGGGAGGAGCTGCCGGACGATCCCGAGCACCCGCGCAACCGGCCCGGTCCCTTCGTACGGGCCCAGCAGGAGAAGCGGCTCAAGGCCGCGGAGCGCGCCTACCAGCAGCTCGGCAAGGTGAACCCGCTCGCCCTGGAGGAGTTCGCCGCCCTGGAGGAGCGGCACCGGTTCCTGAGCGAGCAGCTGGAGGACCTGCGCAAGACCCGCGCCGACCTGCTCCAGGTGGTGAAGGAGGTCGACGAGCGCGTCGAGCAGGTCTTCACCGAGGCGTACCGGGACACCGCCCGGGAGTTCGAGGGCGTCTTCTCGCGGCTGTTCCCCGGCGGCGAGGGCCGGCTGGTCCTCACCGACCCCGACCACATGCTCACCACCGGCGTGGACGTCGAGGCCCGCCCGCCCGGCAAGAAGGTCAAGCGGCTCTCGCTGCTCTCGGGCGGTGAGCGGTCGTTGACCGCCGTCGCGCTGCTGGTGTCCATCTTCAAGGCCCGGCCCAGCCCGTTCTACGTCATGGACGAGGTCGAGGCCGCGCTCGACGACACCAACCTCCAGCGGCTGATCCGGATCATGGAGGAGCTCCAGGAGAGCTCCCAGCTGATCGTCATCACGCACCAGAAGCGGACCATGGAGGTCGCGGACGCGCTCTACGGCGTCTCCATGCAGGGCGACGGGGTCTCCAAGGTCATCAGCCAGCGCCTGCGCTGACACGGTTCCGTCCGGCCCACGGGTCGCTGTTCCCCTGCTCTGTTCAAGAAATGAAGCGCCTGCCCCGGGATCCCTTACTTATTCCTCGACAGCTGAAGTTCTCCTCAGCTATTGACTTCAAGAACTGAACACATAGGCTCGCTCCCGCTGCCTTATCCCTTCGGGTGGTGCCGGATCTTGTCCTGTGCGCCACTGGAAGGGCCCCCACGACCCACCCCCACGACCCACCCCACCGCCCGCCACTGCAGCCGGGCACGCAGGAGCAGACCTTGACCAGCAGCAGCACGGCCTCGGCGCCGGCCCCGGGCGGCGGCCGGGCCGCCCATCCCGACCACCTCGGCCACGTCGTCTTCATCACCGCCGCGGCCGCGATGGGCGGCTTCCTCTTCGGCTACGACAGCTCCGTGATCAACGGCGCCGTCGTCGCCATCCGCGAGCGCTTCGACATCGGCTCCGAGGCGCTGGCCCAGGTCATCGCCGCCGCCCTGATCGGCTGCGCCCTGGGCGCAGCCACCGCCGGCCGCATCGCCGACCGGATCGGCCGCATCCGCTGCATGCAGATCGCCGCCCTGCTGTTCACGGCGAGCGCGATCGGCTCGGCCCTGCCCTTCGCCCTCTGGGACCTGGCCATGTGGCGGGTCATCGGCGGCTTCGGCATCGGCATGGCCTCGGTCATCGGTCCCGCCTACATCGCCGAGGTGTCCCCCGCCGCCTACCGCGGCCGGCTCGCCTCCTTCCAGCAGGCCGCGATCGTGATCGGCATCGCCGTCTCGCAGCTCGTCAACTGGGGGATCCTGAACCTCGCCGACGGGGAGCAGCGCGGCAAGGTCGGCGGCTTCGAAGCCTGGCAGTGGATGCTCGGCGTCATGGTCGTCCCGGCCGTGCTCTACGGGCTGATGTCCTTCGTGATCCCGGAGTCCCCTCGCTTCCTCATCTCCGTCGGCCGCACGGCGGAGGCCAAGAAGGTGCTGAGCGAGGTCGAGGGCTCGAAGATCGACCTCGACGCACGCGTCGCCGAGATCGACCTGGCCATGCGCTCCGAGCACAAGTCCACCTTCCGCGACCTCCTCGGGGGCCGCGTCGGCTTCCTGCCCATCGTCTGGGTCGGCATCGGACTGTCGGTCTTCCAGCAGCTCGTCGGCATCAACGTGATCTTCTACTACAGCTCCTCGCTGTGGCAGTCCGTCGGCATCGACCCGACCAGCTCGTTCCTCTACTCCTTCACCACGTCGATCATCAACATCGCCGGCACGGTGATCGCGATGATCTTCGTCGACCGGATCGGCCGCAAGCCGCTCGCGCTCATCGGCTCGGCCGGCATGGCGGTCTCCCTCGGGTTCGCCGCCTGGGCGTTCTCGTACAAGGAGGGCACGGGCGACCACATCTCCATGCCCGACACCCAGGGGACGGTCGCCCTGGTCGCCGCGCACTCCTTCGTGCTCTTCTTCGCCCTCTCGTGGGGCGTGGTGGTCTGGGTGCTGCTCGGCGAGATGTTCCCCAACCGCATCCGCGCGGCGGCGCTCGGCGTCGCCGCCGCCGCCCAGTGGGTGGCCAACTGGCTGATCACCGTGACGTTCCCGAGCCTGTCCGACTGGGACCTCTCCGGGGCGTACGTCATCTACACGGTCTTCGCCGCGCTCTCGATCCCGTTCATCCTCAAGTGGGTGCCGGAGACGAAGGGCAAGGCGTTGGAGGAGATGGGGTAACCATCCCCGCCACCACCCCTCTCCTCTCGCAGCAGGTGCTGCCCCCGCTCACTCCTTGAGCCGGGGCAGCACCTGTTCGCACAACAGGTGCAGGCTGCGCCAGCCCTCGTCCAGCGGCATCCCGCCGCACAGCGGGTGCAGGACCAGGTTCCCCGCCTCGCCCGCGCCTCGGGCGTGGGCGACCGCCTCCTCCGGGGTCAGCACCCGGTACACGCCCTCCGCGCGCAGTTCCGCCACCGAGCGGGCGGCCGACCGTACCGCGCTGCGGATCTCCTTGGACTGCCAGGAGGCGTACGTCTGCGCCTCGTGCAGGAAACACTCCCCGTGCTCCGCCCACACCCGGTCCGGGTTCTCGGCGATGTGCAGCAGCGGGGTCTCGGCCGCGGGCATCATGCAGAACCCCTCCGTCCCGTACTCCGCGAGCCTGGCGTTGTAGTACGCCTCCAGCTCCGGCAGGTGTGCACTGGGGAAGAACGGCAGTCCGAGCCGGGCGGCCCGCCGGGCCGCCGCCTCGGAGCTGCCGCCGACCAGGAGCAGCGGGTGCGGCCGGGTGAACGGCGTCGGGGTGACCCGCACCGTGCGGCCGCGGTAGGTGAAGGGCTCGCCCGTCCACGCCTTCAGCAGGGTCTCCAGCAGCTCGTCCTGGAGCCGGCCGCGCCGCGACCACGCGACGCCGTGCTGCTCGTACTCCTGCGGCCGGTAGCCGATGCCCGCGACGGTGACGAGGCGGCCCCCGCTGAGCAGGTCGAGGACCGCGATGTCCTCGGCGGCCCTCAGCGGGTCGTACAGCGGGCCGATGACCGCCGAGACGGTGACGGCGATCCGCCGGGTCGCGCCGAAGACCGCGCCCGCGAAGGCGAAGGGCGAGGGCAGCCAGTTGTTGCCGGTGCCGTGGTGCTCCTCGGTCTGGACGGTGTCGATGCCCCGGTCGTCCGCGTACCGCGCCATCTCCAGCGCCGCCTTGTAGCGGGCGGAGAGGGAGGCGGGCGTGCCGTTCGGGTCGACGAGATTGAACCGGGCCACGGTGACGGGCATGCGGAAGTCCCCCTTCGCGAGGCCGCCGGACGAGGGCGGGCGGGCGAAGGGGGACGTTAGCTGACGTCGCGTCAGTTGGACAGGCTTCCGGCGGGCTCGGGCTCGGGCTCGGGTTCCCCGGCCCCGGCGTCGGCGGCCGGCGCGGCGGACTCCGCGCGCGGCAGTACGGCGTACAGCAGACCCGCGGTGAGGATGCCGGCGGCCCAGCCCAGCCCGTTGCGCCCCACCCAGGTGCCGGCGAGCGGCCCGCCGAACCAGTCGACCTCGGTGAACAGCAGCCCCACCACCAGCGCCAGGCCCCAGGCGGTCATGGCCTGCCAGGCGAACCCGCCCCGGTACCAGTAGGCGCTGGAGGCAGTGGTGTCGAGCAGCGCGGCGGCGTCGTACCGGGTCCGGCGCAGCATGTCCGCGCCGAAGACGCCGATCCACGCGGAGAACGCCACCGCCAGCAGGGTCAGGAAGGAGATGAACGATCCGAAGAAGCTGGTGGCCACCACCATCAGCAGGAAGCCGAACACCAGGCTGATCACGGCGTTGACACTGACGGCCCAGGCGCGCGGGACCCGGATGCCGAGGGTCTGCGCGGTGAAGCCCGCCGAGTACATGGACATCGAGTTGATCAGCAGCATGCCGACGAGCGCGATGAGCAGGTAGGGGACCGCGATCCAGACGGGCAGAAGATTGCCGATGAAGGAGACCGGGTCCTGCGCGCTCGCCAGGTCCGGGGTGCCCACGGCCATGACCGCGCCCATCAGCACCATCGGGATGACGACCACTGCGGCGCCGCCGACCGTCGCGCCGACCATCTTCCTGGCCGAGGCCGTCCGCGGCAGGTAGCGGGTGAAGTCCGGGCCGGAGGGGACCCAGCTGATCCCGCCCGCGGCGATGGTCCCGATCCCCGCGACCATCATCGCCGTCGAGCCGGCCGGCTTGGCGAAGACGGCGGACCAGTCGCTCTCCACGACCAGGTAGCCGAGCACGAGCACGCTGAAGGCGCCGAACAGGTACGTCGACCAGGTCGAGCAGACGCGCAGCGCGCGGATGCCCAGCCCGGAGACCAGGAAGGTGCACCCGACGAAGAGCAGCAGGGTGACCACGACGAGAAGCGTGTTCTTCTTCACTCCGCACAGCAGGTCCAGCACCGTGAGCACGGCGAACGCGCCGCTGACCGCGTTGATGGTCTCCCAGCCCCAGCGGGCGACCCAGATCAGCGCTCCGGGGAAGAGGTTGCCGCGCTGCCCGAACACGGCCCTGGAGAGCGCCATGCCGGGGGCTCCGCCGCGCTTGCCGGCGATCGAGATCAGGCCGACGAGCCCGTACGAGACGACCGGCGAGGCGATCGCGACGACCAGCACCTGCCAGATGTTGAGCCCGTTGAAGATGACCAGGCCCGCACCCATGGTCAGCAGCAGCACGCTGATGTTGGCGGCGACCCAGGTGGGTACGAGCTCGCGGACCCGGCCACCGCGCTCGGAGTCCGGGACGGGTTCGAGGCCGCGGGTCTCCAGTGCTCCGTCGACGGGCTCGGCGGACTCGGCAGGCATGCACTACTCCAGGGCGGAAGGGGCCAAACGGGGGAGTCGCCCATCATCACCGCTTCCACGCGAAAACCCCAAACAGCGACTTACGGGCCGGCCCGAAACGCCGGGGACCCGGCTCCGGGGCGCCCGTGGCCGATACTGGTGGGGTTATGGACATCCTCATCCTTGCTGTAGTCATCGCCCTGGTCGCGGTCGGCGCGATCAGCGGGCTCGTGGTCGCCAGCCGCAAGAAGAAGCAGCTGCCGCCGCCGGCGCCGCCCAGCACGCCGACCATCACTGCCCCGCCCGCCGAACCGCAGGTGGGGGAGGACGCCGCACCGACGGCGGAAGAGCCCCGCCGCACGATCGAGGAGGTCGATCTCCCCGACGCGGAGACGGCCGTCCAGTCGCCGGTCGCCGTCGAGGACCCGGTCGTCGCGGCCCCGCCCGCGCCCGCGATCGAGGTGCCCGAGCCCACCGCGGGCCGCCTCGTACGGCTCCGGGCGCGCCTCGCGCGCTCGCAGAACTCGCTCGGCAAGGGCCTGCTCACGCTGCTCTCCCGAGAGCACCTCGACGAGGACACCTGGGAGGAGGTCGAGGAGACCCTCCTCATCGCCGACGTCGGTGTCGCACCCACCCAGGAGCTGGTGGACCGGCTCCGCGAGCGGGTCAGGGTGCTCGGCACCCGCACCCCGGCGGACCTGCGCGCGCTGCTGAAGGAGGAGCTGCTGACCCTGGTCGGCACCGACTTCGACCGCGAGGTGAAGACCGAGAGCGGCACCGAGACCCCCGGCGTGGTGATGGTCGTCGGCGTCAATGGCACCGGCAAGACCACCACCACCGGCAAGCTGGCCCGCGTGCTGGTCGCCGACGGCCGCAGCGTGGTGCTCGGCGCGGCCGACACCTTCCGCGCCGCCGCCGCCGACCAGCTCCAGACCTGGGGCGAGCGGGTGGGCGCGCGGACCGTGCGGGGTCCCGAGGGCGGTGACCCGGCCTCCATCGCCTACGACGCGGTCAAGGAGGGCATCGCGGAGGGCGCCGACGTGGTGCTCATCGACACCGCCGGCCGCCTGCACACCAAGACCGGCCTCATGGACGAGCTCGGCAAGGTCAAGCGCGTCGTGGAGAAGCACGGCCCGCTCGACGAGGTCCTGCTGGTCCTGGACGCCACCACCGGGCAGAACGGCCTGACCCAGGCCCGCGTCTTCGCCGAGGTCGTGGACATCACCGGCATCGTGCTGACCAAGCTCGACGGCACCGCCAAGGGCGGCATCGTGGTCGCCGTCCAGCGCGAGCTCGGCGTCCCCGTCAAGCTCGTCGGCCTGGGGGAGGGCCCGGACGACCTGGCCCCCTTCGAGCCGGAGGCCTTCGTCGACGCCCTGATCGGCGACTGACCCGGGCCCCTGCCCTCGTACGCATGCCAGTGCCCCCGTGTCCGGCCGGATACGGGGGCACCGGCATGCACGGGGGATCAGCGGCGCAGGCGGTGGCAGATGTAGGCGAGGGTGCCCAGCAGGAGCCGCGCCTGCGGCAGCCCGCCCGCGCCGTCGAGCGCGGGCGGGCGCAGCCAGCTCACCGGACCCAGCCCGGCGTGGTCGGACGGCGGCGCGGTCAGGAAGGAGCCGAGCCCCTGCGCGTGCAGGTCCAGGTCGGCGTCGTCCCAGCCCATCCGGTACAGCAGCTGCGGCAGCTCGGCCGCCGCGCCCGGGGCCACGAAGAACTGGGCGCGGCCGTCCGGGGTGGCGGTGACCGGACCCAGCGGCAGACCCATCCGCTCCAGCCGGACCAGCGCCCGGCGCCCGGCCTCCTGGGACACCTCGATGAGGTCGAAGCTGCGGCCCACCGGCAGCAGGACGGCCGCGCCCGGGTACTCGCCCCAGGTCTGGGTGACCTCGTCGAGGGTGGCGCCCGCCGGGACGGTGGGCGCGAGGGGCAGCGGGTGCGCCCCGGGTGCGCCGCACTGCGCACGGCCGCAGGAGCAGTCCCGGGCGGGGGCCGCGGCTCGGGCGCCGGGGACCACGTCCCAGCCCCACAGGCCCGTGTACTCCGCCACCGCCGTGCACTCCGACGTCCGGCCGCGCCGCCGGGAGCCGGATCGGAACTCCTTGGTGCTGCGGCTGCCGCCGATCGTGAAGCCCATGCCCATGCCCCCTCCAACGGGTCGGACGCGCCGGTGGTTACGACGGGGGGCGGGACCGGATGACCGCACGGACCCGGGTGAACCGGCACGGCGCACTCCTCGCCGCGCGCGCCCGGAGCGCACTCCTTTCCAACCGGTCGTTCCGCCTCCGTGTCAAGTGAATCGCGCCCCGGCGGTGGCGAGTTCATTCAAAGGGGTGGCGAATGGTGGCGTTTCTGGATTCGGGCTCCCCGCAGGGGTGATCGTAGGATTACTTTCGGTGCACGAACCCCGGAAGGCGGCCCCGTTCGTGGGTATGCCGGAGGCAAGGTGTGAAGGACTCGTGAAGGTCCGTGGCGGCGCCCGCCGCCCCAGCCAGGGTTTCGTGTGAAGAGGCCTGAGCGGATGGGGGCGTTCCAGTGAGCGGCAGCAGCGCAAGCGGAACGAACGCGGAACCGGGGATCCCGGGCGCTGCCGCCCGCAACGAACAACTGACCTCCTGGTTCGTCCGCAGCGGCTGGTCCAAGGGCGAGCTCGCCCGCCAGGTCAACCGGCGGGCCCGCCAGATGGGCGCCCACCACATCAGCACGGACACCTCCCGGGTGCGCCGCTGGCTCGACGGCGAGCAGCCCCGCGAGCCGGTCCCGAGAATCCTCTCCGAGCTGTTCTCGGAGCGCTTCGGCTCCGTCGTCGCCATCGAACAGCTCGGGCTGCGCACCGCCCACCAGACCCCTTCGGTCTCCGGGGTGGACCTGCCCTGGGCCGGCCCGCAGACCATCGAGCTGCTCGGCGAGTTCTCCCGCAGCGACCTGATGCTGGCCCGCCGCGGCTTCCTCGGCACCTCCCTCGCCCTCTCCGCCGGTCCCGCCCTCATCGAGCCCATGCAGCGCTGGCTCGTGCCGGTCCCGGCCGCCGATCCGGTCCCGCGCGAGGCGGCGGCCGGCGCCCTCGGGGGACACCGGCCGCCCCGGCTGTCCGAACCGGAACTCGGCCTCCTGGAGGCCACCACCGTGATGTTCCGCCAGTGGGACGCCCAGTGCGGGGGCGGGCTGCGCCGCAAGGCCGTCGTCGGCCAGCTCCACGAGGTAACCGACCTGCTCCAGGAGAGCCACCCGGCGCCCGTCATGAAACGGCTCTTCAAGGTGGCCGCGGAGCTCGCCGAACTGGCCGGCTGGATGAGCTACGACATCGGCCTGCACCCCACCGCGCAGAAGTACTTCGTCCTCGCCCTGCACGCCGCGAAGGAAGGCGGGGACAAGCCGCTCGGCTCGTACATCCTCTCCAGCATGAGCCGCCAGATGATCCACCTGGGCCGCCCCGAGGACGCCCTGGAACTCATCCACCTCGCGCAGTACGGCAGCCGCGACTGCGCGGGCCCGCGCACCCAGGCCATGCTGTATGCGATGGAGGCCCGCGCCTACGCCAACATGGGCCAGCCCAGCCGCTGCAAGCGGGCCGTCCGCATGGCCGAGGACACCTTCTGCGACGTCGGCTTCGGCGGCGAACCCGAGCCCGACTGGATCCGGTTCTTCTCCGAGGCCGAACTGAACGGCGAGAACTCCCACTCGTACCGCGACCTGGCCTACGTCGCGGGCCGCAGCCCCATGTACGCCTCCCTCGCGGAACCCGTGATGGAGCGGGCCGTCGCCCTCTTCGAGAAGGACCAGGAGCACCAGCGCTCCTACGCCCTCAACCTCATCGGCATGGCCACCGTCCACCTGCTCCAGCGCGAACCCGAGCAGGCCGCCGTCCTCGTCGACAAGGCCCTCGACGTGGCGGGAAAGGTGCGGTCCGAACGGGTGAACACCCGGCTGCGCAAGACCGTCGACACCGCGGCCCGCGAATACGGCGGCGTCGCCGAGATCGTCCGGCTCACCGACCACCTCGCCTCCCGGCTCCCCGAAGCCGCGGAGGCCGTCTGACGGCCCCTGGCGGACGCCCCCGGCCCCGGCCGCGGCAGTCACCCCGTGTAGCCCGATCAGGCTCCCCCAGCCAGGTCACCCGGGTGCTGCCGCGGCCGGCTCACCCCGTACAGCCGTTCATGGACGCGTAACACGCCCGACCTCTTCGTCACCGCCGTGAAACATCGAGCGGCGCCGCCGGAAACCGGCCTGCGCGAGTCTCAGGGTCAATAACCGGCCAGTCCCCAGGCCCGGCCCGGGTTCCCCCTCAGGCCCAAGCCCTGCGCCGCTCAGGTTTTCACGATCGCCCGCACGCGAACGTACCGACGACGAGGAGACGCCGATGGCATCAGCCATCACGACCCTCGCGGCAGACGCCCCGACGCTCTCTGCCGCGAACACCGGGTTCATGCTCATCTGCTCCGCCCTGGTCATGCTGATGACCCCGGGCCTCGCCTTCTTCTACGGAGGCATGGTCCGCGTCAAGAGCAGCCTCAACATGCTGATGATGAGCTTCATCAGCCTCGGGATCGTCACGATCCTCTGGGTCCTCTTCGGATTCAGCCTCGCCTTCGGCACCGACTCCGGCTCACTGATCGGCTGGTCCTCCGACTACGTCGGCCTCAGCGGCATCGGCATCACCGAGCTGTGGGACGGCTACACCATCCCCGTCTACGTCTTTGCCGTCTTCCAGCTGATGTTCGCCGTGATCACCCCCGCCCTGATCAGCGGCGCCCTCGCCGACCGCGTGAAGTTCAGCGCCTGGGCCCTGTTCACCGCCCTGTGGGTGACCGTCGTCTACTTCCCCGTCGCCCACTGGGTCTGGGGCGCCGGAGGCTGGCTCTTCGAGCTCGGCGTCATCGACTTCGCGGGCGGCACCGCCGTCCACATCAACGCCGGCGCCGCCGCCCTCGGCGTGATCCTCGTCATCGGCAAGCGCGTCGGCTTCAAGCGGGACCCGATGCGCCCCCACAGCCTCCCCCTCGTGATGCTCGGCGCCGGCCTGCTGTGGTTCGGCTGGTTCGGCTTCAACGCCGGATCCTGGCTCGGCAACGACGACGGCGTCGGCGCGGTGATGTTCGTCAACACCCAGGTGGCCACCGCCGCCGCCATGCTCGCCTGGCTCGGCTACGAGAAGCTGCGCCACGGCTCCTTCACCACCCTCGGCGCCGCCTCCGGCGCGGTCGCGGGCCTCGTCGCCATCACCCCCTCCGGCGGCTCCTGCTCCCCGCTCGGCGCGATCGGCATCGGCGCCATCGCCGGCCTGCTGTGCGCCATGGCCGTCGGCCTCAAGTACAAGTTCGGCTACGACGACTCCCTCGACGTCGTCGGCGTCCACCTCGTCGGCGGCATCGCCGGCTCGCTCCTCGTCGGCCTCTTCGCCACCGGCGGGGTCCAGTCCGAGGCCAAGGGCCTCTTCTACGGCGGCGGCCTGGAGCAGCTCGGCAAGCAGGCCATCGGAGTCTTCTCCGTCCTCGCCTACTCTCTCGTGGCGTCCGCGCTGCTCGCCTTCCTCCTCGACAAGACGATCGGAATGCGGGTCAGCGAGGACGACGAGATCTCCGGCATCGACCAGGTCGAGCACGCCGAGACCGCCTACGACTTCAGCGGAGCCGGGGGCGGCGCCTCCTCCCGGAGCACCGCCGCACCCGTCCACGTTGCCGCCGCGAGCAAGAAGGTAGACGCATGAAGCTGATCACCGCGATCGTGAAGCCCCACCGGCTGGACGAGATCAAGGACTCCCTCCAGCGGTTCGGGGTCCAGGGGCTCACGGTCTCCGAGGCCAGCGGGTACGGCCGCCAGCGCGGGCACACCGAGGTCTACCGGGGCGCCGAGTACACCGTGGACCTCGTACCCAAGATCCGCATCGAGGTCGTCGTCGAGGACGAGGACGCCGAGTCGGTGATGGAGATCCTGGTCAAGAGCGCCCGTACCGGGAAGATCGGCGACGGCAAGGTCTGGAGCGTCCCCGTGGACGCGCTCATCCGGGTCCGTACCGGCGAACGCGGCGCCGAAGCGCTCTGAGGGACGGGAGCTGCCGGGTGACGAGCGTCGAAGGCCCCACGACGGGTGATGCGAACGACCGGTCCGACCCGGGACCCGGCGCCTACGCCGCGGCCCGGCTGCGACTCCTCCAGGAGGAGTCGCAGTCCGGGCCCTCGCGGCGTTCCGCGCTGGCCGGACTGACCGACGACTGGCTGAACGCCCTGTTCACGACCGCCGTACGGGAGACCGGCGTCCGGGGCGCCACCCTGGTCGCCGTCGGCGGCTACGGGCGCGCCGAACTCTCCCCGCGCAGCGATCTCGACCTGCTGCTGCTCCACGACGGCAAGGCCGAGCCGCGCGCACTGAGCGCGCTCGCCGACCGGCTCTGGTACCCCGTGTGGGACCTCGGCGTCGCCCTCGACCACTCGGTCCGGACCCCGGCCGAGGCCCGCAGGACCGCCGCCGAGGACCTCAAGGTGCACCTCGGGCTGCTGGACGCCCGCCCGGTTGCCGGTGACGTCGGCATGCTGGCGGCCCTGCGCACCTCGGTACTGGCCGACTGGCGCAACCAGGCCGCCAAACGGCTCCCGCAGCTGCACGCCCTGTGCCGGGAGCGGGCCGAGCGGGCCGGGGAGCTGCGCTTCCTGCTCGAACCCGACCTCAAGGAGGCCCGGGGCGGGCTCCGCGACGCCACGGCGCTGCGGGCCGTCGCCGCGTCCTGGCTGGCCGACGCCCCCCGGGAGGGCCTGGCCGAGGCCCGGCGGCGGCTGCTGGACGCGCGCGACGCCCTCCAGCTGGTGACCGGCCGCGCCACCGACCGGCTCGCCCTCCAGGAACAGGACCAGGTCGCGGCGCAGCTGGGGCTGCTCGACGCCGATGCCCTGCTGCGCGAGGTCTACGAGGCCGCGCGGATCGTCTCCTACGCCGGCGACGTCACCTGGCGGGAGGTCGGACGGGTCCTGCGGGCGCGCGCGGCCCGGCCGAGGCTGCGCGGGCTGCTGGGGGCGCGGGGGGCCGCTGCGGCCGAGCGGGCACCGCTGGCCGAGGGGGTCGTGGAGTCCGACGGCGAGGCCGTACTGGCGCTGGCGGCCCGGCCCGACCGGGACCCGGTCCTGCCGCTGAGGTTCGGGGCCGCGGCCGCGCAGGCGGGCCTGCCGGTGTCGCTGCACGCCGTCCGCAGGCTCGCCGCGCAGGCCGGGCCGCTGCCCGTGCCGTGGCCCGCGGAGGCGCGGGAGCAGCTGCTGACCCTGCTCGGCGCGGGGGAGCCGACCGTGGCCGTGTGGGAGGCCCTGGAGGCGGAGGGGATCATCACCCGGCTGCTGCCCGACTGGGAGCGGGTGCGGTGCCGGCCGCAGCGCAATCCCGTGCACACCTGGACGGTGGACCGGCACCTGGTGGAGACGGCGGTGCGGGCTTCGGCCCTGACCCGCCGGGTGGGCCGCCCGGACCTGCTGCTGATGGCCGCGCTGCTGCACGACATCGGCAAGGGCTGGCCCGGCGACCACTCGGTCGCGGGCGAGACGATCGCCCGCGACATGGCGGTGCGGGTGGGCTTCGACGCGGAGGACGCCGCCGTGCTGGGCATCCTCGTACGCCACCACCTGCTGCTGATCGAGACCGCGACGCGGCGCGACCTCGACGATCCGGCGACCGTCCAGGCGGTCGCGGAGGCCGTCGGGTCGACCGGCACGCTGGAGGTCCTGCACGCGCTGACGGAGGCGGACGCGCTGGCCACCGGGCCGGCGGCGTGGAGCGCGTGGCGGGGCTCGCTGGTCGCGGACCTGGTGGCCAGGGTGGCCGCCGTCCTGCGCGGGGCGACGCCGGCGGTGCGCGAGCTGGACATCCCCGGCACCGAACAGGAACGCCTCGCCGTGGAGGCCCTGCGCACCCGCGAGCCGGTGCTCGCGCTGCACACCCGGCAGGAGGCGGACGCGGTGGGCGTGGAACTCGTCGTCGCCGTTCCCGACCAGCCGGGGGTGCTCCCGGCGGTGGCGGGCGTCCTCGCCCTGCACCGGCTCACCGTGCGGGCGGCGGACCTGCGCTCGCTGGAGCTGCCCGACCGGCTGGGTGAGGTCCTGGTGCTCAGGTGGCGGGTGGCGGCGGAGTACGGGGCGCTGCCGGAGGCGGCCCGGCTTCGGACGGACCTGGTCAGGGCGCTCGACGGCTCGCTCGACGTCGCGGCGAAGCTGGCCGGCCGGGAGGCGGCGTACCCGCGGCGGCGGGGCGTGGTCCCGCCGCCCCCGCGGGTCACGGTGGTCCCGGACGTCTCCTCCCTGGCCACCGTGGTGGAGGTCCGGGCGCCGGACGCGGTGGGGCTGCTGCACCGGATCGGGCGGGCGCTGGAGTCCTGCGGGGTCCGGGTCCGCAGCGCGCACGTGTCGACACTGGGCGCCAATGCGGTGGACTCGCTGTACGTGGTCGACGGCGACGGCAAACCGCTGTCCACGACGGCGGCCGCGGCCCTGTCCCGCTCCCTGGAGGCGGCGCTGACCTGAGGCAGCGCCCTGCGGGGCCGGGCCGGCGTTGTTGTGCGGAGCCGGGGCGTGGGCGGCCGGGCCCCTGGGCAACCGCTGCGCGGAGGGGCAGGACGGAGCCCGGGCCGGGCGCCCGTCGGGCCGGGTCGCACCTCGGAGAGGAGAGGCAGGGGTCAGCACCGCGATCGGGCCGATACCCTGGGGGGCGACCACCACGCCCCCGACCCGAGGAATCGCGACCACCGTGTTCGATACGCTTTCCGACCGCCTCAGCGCGACCTTCAAGTCCCTGCGGGGCAAAGGCCGCCTCTCCGAGCAGGACATCGACGCTGCGGCGCGGGAAATCCGTATCGCCCTCCTTGAGGCCGACGTCGCCCTCCCCGTCGTCCGCTCCTTCATCGGGAACGTCAAGGAGCGCGCCCGCGGCGAAGAGGTCTCCCGCGCGCTGAACCCGGGCCAGCAGGTCCTGAAGATCGTCAACGACGAGCTCGTCTCGATCCTCGGCGGCGAGACCCGGCGCCTGCGCTTCGCCAAGACCGCGCCCACCGTGATCATGCTCGCCGGTCTCCAGGGTGCCGGTAAGACCACCCTCGCCGGAAAGCTCGGCCTGTGGCTCAAGGGCCAGGGCCACGCCCCGCTGCTGGTGGCGTGCGACCTCCAGCGCCCCAACGCCGTCAACCAGCTCTCCGTGGTCGCGGAGCGCGCCGGTGTGGCCGTCTACGCGCCCCAGCCGGGCAACGGTGTCGGCGACCCGGTCCAGGTGGCCAAGGACTCCGTCGAGTACGCCCGCACCAAGCAGTTCGACATCGTCATCGTCGACACCGCCGGCCGCCTCGGCATCGACCAGGAGCTGATGCAGCAGGCCGCGGACATCCGCGACGCCGTCAGCCCCGACGAGATCCTCTTCGTCGTCGACGCCATGATCGGCCAGGACGCGGTCAACACCGCCGAGGCCTTCCGCGACGGCGTCGGCTTCGACGGCGTGGTGCTCTCCAAGCTCGACGGCGACGCCCGTGGCGGTGCCGCGCTCTCCATCGCGCACGTCACCGGCAAACAGATCATGTTCGCCTCGAACGGCGAGAAGCTCGACGACTTCGACGCCTTCCACCCGGACCGCATGGCGGGCCGGATCCTCGACATGGGTGACATGCTCACCCTGATCGAGCAGGCCGAGAAGACCTTCAGCCAGGCCGAGGCCGAGAAGATGGCGGCCAAGCTGGCGAAGGGCCCGAAGGAGTTCACGCTCGACGACTTCCTGGCCCAGATGGAGCAGGTCCGCAAGATGGGCTCCATCTCCAAGCTGCTCGGCATGCTCCCCGGCATGGGGCAGATCAAGGACCAGATCAACAACATCGACGAGCGCGACGTCGACCGCACCGCCGCGATCATCAAGTCGATGACCCCGGCCGAGCGCCAGGACCCGCACATCATCAACGGGTCGCGCCGTGCCCGTATCGCCAAGGGCTCCGGCGTCGAGGTCAGCGCCGTCAAGAACCTGGTCGAGCGCTTCTTCGACGCCCGCAAGATGATGTCCCGCATGGCCCAGGGCGGCGGGATGCCCGGGATGCCGGGCATCCCGGGGATGGGCGGCGGCCCCGGCCGGCAGAAGAAGCAGGTCAAGCAGGCCAAGGGCAAGCGCAAGAGCGGCAACCCGATGAAGCGCAAGGAAGAGGAGGCGGCAGCCGCCGCCCGCCGCGAGCAGGGCGCGCAGCCCGCCTCGCCCGCGGCCGGCAGCCCGTTCGGCCTCCCGGCCGCGGGGCAGCCCGGACAGGACTTCGACCTGCCCGACGAGTTCAAGAAGTTCATGAAGTAGGCACGCGCGCAGGGGCCCCGGCCGGGAAACGGCCGGGGCCCCTTTGCGTGGGAGCTGCGGGCGCAGCCGGGCGGTATATCCCTTATGGTCAGCCGGGAGGACGGCAGTGACGGCAGCTGACGGCAGCTGACGGCAGCAAGGAGGCCCCGTGCCCAGCCCCACCCCCGCACCGCCCCGCGACCGGGCCGACACGCCCTGGCGCTCCGAGGGCGCACCGCCCCCGAAGAAGAAGATGCCCGGCGGCTGGCGCGGGCTGGTCCTCACCGCCCTGATCGTCTTCCTGGTGACCAACCTCGTGCTGTCGTTCTTCAACGACGGCGACGAGCCGACCATCTCGTACACCGAGTTCAGCAAGCAGGTCGCGAGCGGCAACGTCTCGAAGATCTACTCCAAGGGCGATGCGATCCAGGGCGAGCTGAAGGCCGCCGAGCCCGTCCCGGGCGGCGCAAAGGGCGATTACAAGAAGTTCGTCACCCAGCGGCCCGCCTTCGCCGACGACGACCTGTGGGCCAACCTCACCAAGCAGAACGTCAACGTCACGGCCTCCCCGGTGGTCGTGCAGCGCAGTTTCCTGGCCAACCTCCTGATCTCCCTCGCCCCGATGCTGCTCCTGGTCCTGCTGTGGGTGCTCATCGCCCGCCGCATGGGCTCGGCGATGGGCGGCGGGCTCGGCGGCCTCGGGCGCAAGGGGCCGCCGAGACCGGTGGAGCTGGAGGCGGGCGCCCCGCGGACCACCTTCGACGACGTCGCCGGCATCGACGAGGTCGAGGGGGAGCTGAACGACGTCGTCGACTTCCTCAAGAACCCCGAGGAGTACCGGCGGATGGGCGCCAGGATGCCGGGCGGTGTGCTGCTCGCCGGTCTGCCCGGCACGGGCAAGACCCTGCTCGCCCGCGCGGTCGCCGGCGAGGCCGGGGTGCCGTTCTTCTCGGCCTCCGCCTCCGAGTTCATCGAGATGATCGTCGGCGTCGGCGCCTCACGGGTGCGCGAGCTCTTCGCCGAGGCGCGCAAGGTCGCCCCCTCGATCATCTTCATCGACGAGATCGACACCATCGGCCGGGTCCGCGGAGGCGGGGCGGGGCTCGGCGGCCACGACGAACGCGAGCAGACCCTCAACCAGATCCTGACCGAGATGGACGGCTTCTCCGGCTCGGAGGGGGTGGTCGTCCTCGCCGCCACCAACCGCGCGGACGTGCTGGACCCGGCCCTGACCCGTCCCGGCCGCTTCGACCGCACGGTGATGGTCTCCCCGCCGGACAAGAGCGGCCGCGAGGCCATCCTGCGGATCCACACCCGCGAGATCCCCCTCGCCGCGGGCGTGGACCTGGCGCAGGTGGCCCGTACGACCCCCGGCATGACGGGAGCCGAACTCGCCAACCTCGCCAACGAGGCCGCCCTGCTGGCGGTCAAGCGCAAGCAGCAGACGGTCACCCAGGCCGACCTGTCCGACGCCCTGGAGAAGGTCCAGCTGGGCGCGGAACGGCCGCTGGTGATGCCTCAGGAAGAGCGCCGCCGCACCGCCTACCACGAGAGCGGCCACGCCCTGCTGGGCATGCTCCAGCCCGGCGCCGACCCGGTACGCAAGATCACGATCGTGCCCCGCGGCCGGGCGCTGGGCGTCACGCTGTCCACGCCCGAGGCCGACCGGTACGCGTACACCGAGGAGTACCTGCGCGGACGCATCATCGGCGCGCTGGGCGGAATGGCGGCCGAGCACGTGGTCTACGACGTGATCACCACGGGCTCGGAGAACGACCTCGAACAGGTCACCAGCCTGGTACGCGGCATGGTGGGCCGGTGGGGCATGAGCGAGCGGATCGGCCGCCTCACCGCCATCCCGTCCGACGCGCAGAGCCCGTACGGCCTGTCCGCCGCCCCCGCCACCCTCGACGCGGTGGACCACGAGATGCGGCGGATCGTGGACGAGTGCTACGTGGAGGCCTGCCGGCTGCTGCGTGAGCACCGGCCGAAACTCGACGCCCTGGCCGAGGCCCTGCTGGCGAACGAGACCCTGGACGAGCCGGCCGCGTACGCCGCCGCCGGGATCGTCCGTACGGCGAAGTGACCGCCGGGGCCCGCGGGAGGCGGGCCCCGGCGGGCCGCCCGTGCTACGGCCGGCGGGCGATCACGTAGCGGAAGATGTTCGGCAGCCAGACGGAGCCGTCCGGTCGCTCGTACGGGTGAAGGGCCTCCGTCAGCTCCTTCTCGACCTGCGCCGGATCGGAGGAGGTCTCGTACAGGCCCGTGGACAGCAGCCCCCGCACCGCACTGTCCACGTCCGCGTACCCGAAGGGGCAGAACACCCGCCCCGACCCGTCGGGCACGAGCCCCGCGCCGGCCGCCGTCGCGTCCAGGTCGTTCGGTGATGGTCCGCCGCCCAGGACCACCGGCACCGTGCAGCGCTCGGCCGGACCCCAGTCGGCGAGCACCACCGCCCCGCCCCGCCGGACCGAGGGCAGGGCCGCGTCCAGGGCCTGCGCGGACGGCGAGAAGGCCAGCAGCACGTCGTACGGCCGCGGGCCGGCCGGGGCGGCCGGCGGGTCCGCGGCGACGTCCAGCAGCCGCTCGCGCGCCAGGGCCCGCCGCGCCGGGTCCGCCTCCACGCCCGCGGCCGCGGCTCCCCGCCCGGCGGCCAGCAGCAGGGCCAGCCCGGCCCCGCAGTCCAGCCCGAGCAGCCGGTCGCCCGGCCCGACCTCCAGCCGGTCGTAGACCGCCTCGTACAGCGGTACCAGCATCCGTTCCTGGATCTCCGCCCAGTCCCGGGCGACGAGCGTCGCCGTCGGCGTCGGTGTCATCGAAAGAGCGCTCCTGATTCCTTGTCGCCCCCTTGCCCCCGTTGCCAGAGAACTCCCCATTCGCCCCCGCGTCCAGAGGAGTGCGCCACCCGATTCACGCATCGAGCGCCCGGCGCCGTACCATTCGCGCCATGGCAAAGGCTCCCGTTCTCACCCCCCAGGCGGAGGATTTCCCCCGCTGGTACCAGGATCTGATCAACAAGGCCGAGCTGGCCGACAACGGCCCGGTGCGCGGCACCATGGTCATCCGGCCGTACGGCTACGGCCTGTGGGAGCGGATGCAGCAGGAGATGGACGCGCGCATCAAGGACGCGGGCGCCCAGAACGCGTACTTCCCGCTCTTCATCCCGCAGTCGTACCTGACGCGGGAAGCCGAGCACGTGGAGGGCTTCGCCCCCGAGCTCGCGGTCGTCACGCACGGCGGGGGCAAGGAACTCGAAGAGCCGGTGGTGGTCCGTCCGACCTCCGAGACGATCATCAACGACTACTTCTCGAAGTGGGTGCAGAGCTACCGCGACCTGCCCCTGCTGATCAACCAGTGGGCCAACGTGGTCCGCTGGGAGATGCGCCCGCGCGTGTTCCTCCGTACGAGCGAGTTCCTGTGGCAGGAGGGCCACACGGCCCACGCCACCTACGAGGACGCCCGCGACTACGCCGCCCGGATCCACCGCGACGTCTACGGCGACTTCATGACGAACGTGCTCGGCATCGACGTCGTGCTCGGCCGCAAGACCGCGAAGGAGCGCTTCGCCGGCGCCATCAACACCCTCACCCTTGAGGGCATGATGGGCGACGGCAAGGCCCTCCAGATGGGCACGAGCCACGAGCTCGGCACCAACTTCGCCAAGGCGTTCAGCACGCAGTACCTGTCGAAGGAGGGCAAGCAGGAGCTCGTCTGGCAGACCTCCTGGGGCGTCTCCACCCGCATGGTCGGCGGTCTGATCATGTCCCACGGTGACGACAACGGCCTGCGGGTCCCGCCGCGCCTCGCCCACGTCCAGGTCGTCGTCATGGCGATCAAGGGCGACGAGGCCGTCGCGAAGGTCCGCGAGCTGGGCGCCCAGCTGAAGGCCGCCGGCCTGCGGGTCCAGGTCGACGACCGCGTCGACACCCCCTTCGGCCGCCGCGCCGTGGACTGGGAGCTCAAGGGCGTACCGGTCCGCATCGAGATCGGCCCCCGCGACCTGGAGGCCGGCACCGCGATGCTGGCCCGCCGGATCCCGGGCGGCAAGGAGGCCGTGCAGATCGCCTCCCTCGTGGACCTGCTGCCCAAGGTGCTCGACGAGGACCAGGCGCAGCTGCTGCGCGAGTCCCGCGAGCGCCGGGAGGCCCGCACCTGCGACGTCCGCACCATCGACGAGGCCGCCGAGGCCGCCGTCGCCGGTGGCTGGGCGCGGATCCCGTGGGCCGACCTCGGCCCCGAGGGCGAGGCCAAGCTCGGCGAGCAGGCCGTCTCCGTGCGCTGCCTCGTCGCCGAGGACGGGTCGGTTCCGGAGGCGGACGACGCCCCGGGTACGCTCGCGATCGTCGCGCGCTCGTACTGACCGCCCGGTCGCCGACCGCTGAAGACTGATGCGCCCCGGCGCGCGGCACGAGCCGTGCGCCGGGGCTGTTCGTTTGGCTCTCGTTACGTACCGACTCCTCCTGGGATCGGCGCACCCGTCCTCGTCAGGACGCATGAGACTGAACTGACTGGTACGTGCAAAAAATTTGGAATGGCCCGGAATCGGAACACCGGGGCCCCTCGGCTCGTTGTCACGACGTGAGCACGACACCACCTGTTCTCGCCGCAGAGCTGGCGCAGGCGTGGGCCGATATTCAGCGGTACCACCCCGAGCTGCCTGACCTTGCCGCGCCCGAGTCCCTGATCGGAGAGTCCTCGTCCGCCTGCGGCGGGGCACTCTCCTTCGAGCGACTGCTGCACGAGGCAGTCCACGGCATCGCCGCCGCCCGCGGAGTGCGCGACACCTCCCGAGCCGGCCGCTACCACAACCGCAGATTCCTCGCGATCGCCGAGGAGATGGGGCTGGACCATTCGGACGAGCCGCATGCGAGCAGCGGCTTCTCGCTGGTCTCGCTCACTCCCGAGGCGAAGCGGCGCTACCGACCCACCATGGAGCGGCTCCAGCGCGCGCTGAAGGCGCACACCGCCGCCACGTCCGCCGACACCAAGCGCAGCTTCCGCGGGCCCGCCGCCCGGCACGGCTCCTCCGGCGGAGGGGTGCGCGTCAAGGCGGTCTGCGACTGCGGGCGCAATGTGCGGGTGGTCCCGTCCGTACTGGCCCAGGCGCCGATCGTGTGCGGCGGCTGCATGAAGCCGTTCCGCATCCCCGAGACCGCGGTCCCGGCCCTGGCCTCCTGAGCGGGCCGCTCGGGCGGCACGGGGAAGGGGCGGCACCGGCGGCCCGCCGAGGGGGAGGGGGCGTACGGGCCGCAGGAGCGTGCCCGCATGCCCCTGCTCACCCTCCCCGCGTGAGGGGCCGCAGGCATGTGGCACAATGGCAAGCTGTACTCGACAGTCGCACAGGACCCCTCTCTCCTCCGGCTGACGCGTCCATCGGGCACCCGAGTACCGCAACCCCACGTGGCATCTCATGTGCCCAACCACGTCAAGTTCAGGAGACACCACTCCAGTGGCAGTCAAGATCAAGCTCAAGCGCCTCGGTAAGATCCGCTCTCCCCACTACCGCATCGTCGTCGCCGACGCCCGCACCCGCCGGGACGGCCGCGCGATCGAGGAGATCGGCATCTACCAGCCGACCTACAACCCGTCGCGCATCGAGGTCAACGGCGAGCGCGCCCAGTACTGGCTCTCCGTCGGCGCCCAGCCGACCGAGGCCGTCCTCGCCATCCTGAAGCTCACCGGTGACTGGCAGGCCCACAAGGGTCTCCCGGCCCCCGCGCCGCTGCTGCAGCCGGCGACGAAGGAAGACAAGCGTCGTTCCTTCGACGAGTTCGCCAAGGCCCTTGAGGGCGTCGGCGAGGGCAAGGGCGAGGCCATCACTCAGAAGAAGAAGGCCGACAAGAAGGCGGACGAGGCTGAGGCCGCCGCCGAGTCGACCGAGGCCTGAGCATGCTCGAGGAGGCTCTTGAGCACCTCGTGAAGGGCATTGTGGACAACCCCGACGACGTGCAGGTCGCCTCGCGCAACCTGCGTCGCGGGCAGGTGCTGGAGGTCCGGGTCCACCCCGACGACCTCGGTAAGGTGATCGGCCGCAACGGCCGCACCGCACGTGCCCTGCGTACCGTCGTGGGCGCCATCGGCGGCCGGGGGATCCGCGTCGACCTCGTCGACGTGGACCAGGTCCGCTGAGCAGTTGAATCACCGGCACGGGCCGGGGAGGGCATTCGTGCCCGCCCCGGCCCGTCGTCGTCTGAACAGGAGAGACATGCAGCTGGTAGTCGCGCGGATCGGCCGCGCCCACGGGATCAAGGGTGAGGTCACCGTCGAGGTGCGGACCGACGAGCCGGAGCTGCGGCTCGGGCCCGGCGCCGTACTCCAGACCGAGCCGGCTTCGGCGGGTCCGCTGACCATCGAGGCGGGCCGCGTGCACAGCGGCCGGCTCCTGCTCCGCTTCGCAGGCGTCAAGGACCGCACCGCCGCCGAGGCGCTGCGCAACATCCTGCTGATCGCCGAGGTGGACCCCGCGGAGCTGCCGGAGGAGGAGGACGAGTACTACGACCACCAGCTCATGGACCTGGACGTGGTGCTGGAGGACGGCACAGAGGTCGGCCGGATCACCGAGATCTCCCATCTGCCCTCGCAGGACCTCTTCATCGTCGAGCGGCCGGACGGCACCGAGGTGATGATCCCCTTCGTCGAGGAGATCGTCGCCGAGATCGACCTGGAGGAGCAGCGCTGCGTCATCACCCCGCCGCCGGGGCTGATCGACGACCGCGCGGAGATCGTCTCCACCCGCGACAACGGGGCCGAGGCCGGGGAAGAAGCCTGATGCGTCTCGACGTCGTCACGATCTTCCCCGAGTACCTGGAGCCGCTGAACGTCTCCCTCGTCGGCAAGGCGCGGGCCCGCGGGCAGCTCGACGTACACGTCCACGACCTGCGGGACTGGACCTACGACCGGCACAACACGGTCGACGACACCCCCTACGGCGGCGGTCCCGGCATGGTCATGAAGACCGGGCCCTGGGGCGAGGCCCTCGACGAGGCGCTGGCCGACGGGTACGAGTCCGGCGCGCGCGGGCCGGTCATGGTCGTCCCCACGCCCAGCGGCCGCCCCTTCACCCAGGAACTGGCCGTCGAGCTCTCCGAGCGGCCCTGGCTCCTTTTCACCCCGGCCCGCTACGAGGGCATCGACCGCCGGGTCGTGGACGAGTACGCCACGCGGATGCCGGTCTACGAGGTCTCCATCGGCGACTACGTGCTGGCGGGCGGCGAGGCCGCCGTCCTGGTCATCACCGAGGCCGTGGCCCGGCTGCTGCCCGGAGTGCTCGGCAACGCCGAATCGCACCGCGACGACTCCTTCGCCCCCGGCGAGATGGAGAACCTGCTGGAGGGGCCGGTCTACACCAAGCCCCCGGAGTGGCGCGGCCGGGGCATCCCCGAGGTGCTGCTCAGCGGCCACCACGGGAAGATCGCCCGCTGGCGCCGGGACGAGGCCTTCCGCCGGACCGCGCAGAACCGCCCCGACCTGATCGAGCGCTGCGAGGCCTCCGCCTTCGACAAGAAGGACCGGGAGATGCTGAGCATCCTGGGCTGGAAGCCGACCGCCGACGGCCGATTTTGGCGCAGGCCCGACGCCGTGGAAGAATAGGCGGCTGCTGTGTGCTCGCGTACGCCCCTGCCACAGGGGGACCGTCGTCCGCAGAGTGGCCCAGCTCCCGAATTCTCTACGGAAATCCGCACCGGCGACCTGTGGCGTCGTGCGAAGAAAGCAGACGAAGAACATGTCTCACCTGCTCGATGGCGTCAACGCCGCCTCGATCCGCTCCGACGTCCCGGCCTTCCGCCCGGGTGACACCGTCAACGTGCACGTCCGCGTGATCGAGGGCAACCGCTCCCGTATCCAGCAGTTCAAGGGCGTTGTCATCCGTCGCCAGGGCTCTGGCGTCTCCGAGACCTTCACCGTTCGCAAGGTCTCCTTCAGCGTCGGCGTGGAGCGCACCTTCCCGGTCAACTCCCCGATCTTCGAGAAGATCGAGCTCGTCACCCGCGGTGACGTGCGTCGCGCCAAGCTGTACTTCCTCCGTGAGCTCCGCGGCAAGGCCGCGAAGATCAAGGAGAAGCGCGACCGCTGATCTCCTCTCCGGTTCCCGGGGTCGGCCGGATAGGCTCGCCCCCGATGGACACCGAAGCAGAGCTCACACAGCGCGGCCACTCCTCCCCCGGCACGGGGGAGGGGCGGCCGCGCTTCGCTCTTTCCGGGCTGCGGGCGTTCATGACCTGGCGGCGCGCCGCCGTGCTCGGGGTGGTCTGCACGGCCTTCCTGCTGCTGCTGAGCAATTTCGTCGTGCAGCCTTTCCTGATCCCCAGCCGGTCCATGGAGCCGACGCTGAAGGTGGGGGACCGGGTGCTCGTGAACAAGCTGGCGTACCGTTTCGGCAGCCGGCCGGCGCGCGGCGACGTGGTGGTCTTCGACGGCACGGGCTCCTTCGTCCCGGAGCGGTCCGGCGGCGGCAACCCGGTCGCCGGGGCACTGGAGGGCGTGGGCTCGGCCCTCGGGCTCGGCGAGCCCTCGGACACCGACTTCGTGAAGCGGGTCGTGGGCGTCGGGGGCGACGACGTCGTCTGCTGTGACGCCGGGGGGCGCATCAAGGTCAACGGGGTGGCACTGGACGAGCCGTACCTCTACCCCGGCGACGCCCCCTCGAAGGTGCCGTTCCGGATCGTCGTGCCCCTGGGCACGCTGTGGGTGATGGGTGATCACCGGTCCCAGTCCCGGGACTCCCGGGACCACCTGGGGGAGCCGGGCGGGGGGATGGTGCCGGTGGAGAAGGTGATCGGGCGGGCCGACTGGGTCGGCTGGCCGGTCTCGCGCTGGGGCGCGACGCGTACGGGCACGGCCGCGGCCGGTGCCGGCGGCGGGCATGGGTAGCCGGGGCCGCCCGCGCGGCGGGCGGGAACCCGCGCCCGAGCCGGAGCCGGAGCCGGTCCCGGTGACCGCCGTGGAGGGCGGCGGCCGGGCCGAGCGGCGCCGGCTGGCCCGCCGGGTGCGGCGGCGCAGGCGTACCCGCCGGGTGGGCGAGGTGCCGCTGCTGGTGGTGGTGGCCCTGTGCATCGCCCTGCTCCTCAAGACCTTCCTGGTGCAGGCCTTCTTCATCCCGTCCGGGTCCATGGAGCAGACGATCCGGATCGGCGACCGGGTGCTGGTGGACAAGCTGACCCCGTGGTTCGGCTCCAAGGTGCAGCGCGGCGACGTGGTCGTGTTCAAGGACCCGGGCGGCTGGCTCAAGGGGGAGGCGGCGCGTCCCGCCTCCGACCCGGTCGGCGTCAAGCAGGTCAAGCAGACCCTGACGTTCATCGGCCTGCTGCCCTCGGCCGACGAACAGGACCTGATCAAGCGGGTGATCGGGGTCGGCGGCGACACGGTCCGGTGCTGCGACGCCAAGGGCCGGGTGACCGTCAACGGCTCCCCGCTCGACGAGCCGTACGTCAATCCCGGCAACTCGCCCTCCGACATCCGCTTCGAGGTGCAGGTGCCGCCCAGGCGGCTGTTCGTCATGGGCGACCACCGGGCCAACTCGGCGGATTCGCGCTACCACCTCGACGAGCCCTTCCAGGGCACCATCGACGAGAAGGGCGTGGTGGGTCAGGCCGTGGTGATCGCATGGCCGTTCGACCACTGGCGGAGGCTGGAACAGCCCGCGACCTTCCGTACGGTGCCCGATCAGGCACGCAGTGGGCGACGCGGCCGCCGGGGGCGCCGCCGGACCGCGCCGTTCGCATAGTGTGTCCTGGGTCTCCCGCGCCTTAGGGAACTCCCGCTCGTTAGGGGAGGGGAGGGCCCGTGTCCGATCGGCGCGGGCGGCGATTTCCGAGTGAGGAGTGGATGTGGGGGATGTGGCGGTAGGCGCGCGATCCGGACGCGACGAAGGCGAGGAGCGGCCGGACGACGCCGTCGAGCGCGAGACCGGGAAGGACGGCGAGGAAGCCGCGGCGCGCCCGCACCGGTCCTTCTGGAAGGAGCTCCCGCTCCTCGTCGGAATCGCCCTGCTGCTGGCCCTGCTGATCAAGACCTTCCTGGTCCAGGCGTTCTCGATCCCGTCCGACTCGATGCAGAACACCCTGCAGCGCGGCGACCGGGTGCTGGTGGACAAGCTGACCCCGTGGTTCGGCTCGGAGCCCGAGCGCGGAGAGGTCGTGGTCTTCCACGACCCGGCGAACTGGCTGTCCGGCGAGCCCACGCCGGAGCCGAACTTCGCGCAGCAGATCCTCAGCAAGATCGGCCTTATGCCGTCGGCCGACGAGAAGGACCTGATCAAGCGGACCATCGCCATCGGCGGTGACACGGTCGAGTGCAAGAAGGGGGGACCGGTCGTCGTCAACGGCAAGCCCCTCGACGAGCCGTACATCTTCCCCGGCAACACCCCCTGCGACGACGCCCCCTTCGGACCGATCACCGTCCCCAAGGGCAAGATCTGGGTGATGGGCGACCACCGGCAGAACTCGCAGGACTCCCGCTACCACATGCAGGACTCCACCCAGGGCTTCGTGCCGGTCGACAAGGTGGTCGGGCGGGCCGTGGTGGTCGCGTGGCCGGTCACCCGCTGGGCGACCCTTCCCATCCCGGACACCTTCGACCAGCCGGGCATCGGCCACCAGGCCGCGGCAGCGGCCCTCGGCCTCGGGGCCTCGGGCCTGGCCCCGGTCGGCCTCGGCCCGGCCGCGCTGGGTCTGACCGGCGCCGTGCCGCTGGTCATGTGGCGCAGGCGGAGGCTGACCTCCGGCCGTACCGACAGGTAGGGTGCCGCCCAGGTCGTCGATCCCGAAAGTGTGGGGGCGCTGCAATGGGCGGAACGCAAGAGAGCGGTACGGAGCACATACGCAGGGCCAAGGGTGGCCGCGGCGGTCTCGGCAACGTCATGTCGGGACTGGCCGTGGCCATCGGCTTCGTGCTCTTCCTGGGCGGCTTCGTGTGGGGCGCGTTCGTGTACCAGCCGTACACCGTGCCCACCGACTCGATGATGCCGACGGTCAAGCCCGGGGACCGGGTCCTGGCGCAGCGGATCGACGGCGGCCAGGTGCGCCGAGGCGACGTGGTCATCTTTACTGATGCCATGTGGAGTGACTCGCCCATGGTCAAGCGGGTCGTCGGCATCGGCGGGGACACCGTGAAGTGCTGCGGCAAGGGCGGCAGGCTGACGGTCAACGGCAAGGAGCTCGACGAGCCGTACATCGAGCACACGCCGCAGCCGCAGACCGGGACCGAGGGCGCGGCGGCGGGTATCCCCGGGGCGGCCTCGAACACGCCGTTCGAGGTGACGGTGCCCGAGGGCAACCTGTTCCTGCTGGGCGACCGGCGTTCCGCCTCCCTGGACTCCCGGGCGCACCTGCAGGAGGCCGGCCAGGGGACCGTGGCCCGCGGGACGGTGCAGGCCCGCGTCGACGCCCTGGCCTGGCCCACGATGAGCATGCTCGAACGCCCGGGGACGTACGCCGCCCTGCCCGGCGGGACCTCGCGGCCCGGTCCGCTGCGGCTCCAGCTCGCGGCCGTGGCCGCCGGCGCCGCGCTGGTGGTGCTGGGAGCGGCGTACGGCCCCCTCGTACGGGTCCTGGGACGCGGGCGGCGGCAGGAGCGGGCCGGTGCCCGCTGACCCGGCCGCTGCGGACGGCCCCCGCAAGGTGTCCCGGGTGATCCTCCTGGACCCCGAGGACCGGATCCTGCTGCTGCACGGTTTTGAACCGGACGACCCGGCCGACACGTGGTGGTTCACCCCGGGCGGCGGACTGGAGGGCGGGGAGACCCGGGAGCAGGCCGCCCTGCGGGAGCTCGCCGAGGAGACCGGGATCACCGAGGTGGAACTGGGGCCGCTGCTGTGGCGCCGGTACTGCTCCTTCCCCTTCGACGGGCGGCGCTGGGAGCAGGACGAGTGGTACTACCTGGCCAGGACGACCCGGACGCGCACCGAGATGGGCGGGCTGACCGACCTGGAGAGGCGCAGCGTGGCCGGGGCGAGATGGTGGACTTCCGAGGAACTTCTCGCGGCCCGTGAGACGGTGTACCCGACCAGACTCGCCGAGCTGCTCCGGACGCTGCTCGACAACGGCCCTCCGGGTGCGCCGGTGGTCCTGGCCCCGGAAATCGTTTAGGGGCGCACGGGCCTGGCGCACAATAGGGGGACGCACGGCTGAAGGGGAACATGCCATGAGCGCCGAGGACCTCGAAAAGTACGAGACCGAGATGGAGCTGAAGCTCTATCGGGAGTACCGCGACGTCGTCGGGCTGTTCAAGTACGTGATCGAGACGGAACGTCGCTTCTACCTGACGAACGACTACGAGATGCAGGTGCACTCGGTCCAGGGGGAGGTGTTCTTCGAGGTCACCATGGCCGACGCCTGGGTGTGGGACATGTACCGGCCGGCCCGCTTCGTCAAGCAGGTACGGGTGCTGACCTTCAAGGACGTGAACATCGAGGAGCTCAACAAGACCGATCTGGAGCTCCCGGGCAGCTGATCCGCGGCGCGCGCGGCCGCTCGTTCCGGGGGCTGCGTCCCCCGCAGGGGTGAGCGGGTTGTCCACAACGGCCCGGCTGTCCACCAAGATCCACCGGGTGGACGGCCGCGCGGCATCGTCGGTACCGGAGGTGGTGCCGGATGAACGCGAAGGGCGTGGCACAGCAGGCATTGGGGCGGTACGGCGAGGAGCTCGCGGCCCGGCGGCTGACCGAGGCCGGGATGACGGTGATCGCCAGGAACTGGCGGTGCCGCAGCGGGGAGATCGACATCGTCGCGCGGGACGGGGACGCCCTCGTCGTGTGCGAGGTCAAGACCCGCCGGGCGGGGGAGTTCGAGCACCCCATGGCCGCCGTCCGCCCGGGCAAGGCCGAGCGGTTACGCCGGCTCGCCGGCCGCTGGCTCGCCGACCACGGCGGGCCGCCCGCGGGCGGGGTGCGCATCGACCTGGTGGGGGTCCTGCTGCCGCGGCGCGGTGCGCCCGTGGTGGAGCACGTCAGGGGGGTGGCCTGATGGGATTCGCACGGGCCTGCTCGGTGGCCCTGGTGGGTGTCGACGGCGTGGTGGTCGAGGTCCAGGCCGATCTGGAGCCGGGAGTCGCGGCTTTCACCCTGGTGGGACTGCCCGACAAGACGCTGGTCGAGAGCCGGGACCGGGTGCGGGCCGCCGTCGTGAACTCGGGGGCCGCGTGGCCGCAGAAGAAGCTGACGGTCGGGCTCAGCCCCGCCTCCGTGCCGAAAGCCGGCGCGGGCTTCGATCTGGCGGTGGCGGTGGCCGTACTGGGCGCCGCCGAGGTGCTCGACCCCGGGGTGATTGCCGACCTGGTGCTCATCGGGGAATTGGGGCTGGACGGCCGGGTGCGTCCGGTGCGGGGCATCCTGCCGGCGGTTCTCGCCGCCGCCGACGCCGGGTACCGCCATGTGGTCGTGCCCCAGCAGTGCGCCGCCGAGGCCATGCTCGTCCCGGACGTCTCCGTGCTCGGGGTGCGCAGCCTGCGCCAGCTGATCGCGGTCCTGACCGACGCCGCCGTACCGGAGGAGGATCTGCCGGAGCCGCCGGGGCGCCCGGACCCGATGCAGGCGGGCCTGGTGGTCCCGGGCGCGGGACTGGGGACGGGGATCTCCCGCGAGCGGGCCGGGGAGGGGGGCGCGCCGGACTTCCCCGACCTCGCCGACGTCGCCGGTCAGCACAGCGCCCGCAGGGCCCTGGAGGTGGCCGCTTCAGGGGGCCACCACCTCTTCCTCAGCGGGCCCCCGGGCGCGGGCAAGACGATGCTGGCCGAGCGGCTCCCCTGGGTCATGCCGCCGCTCACGCGGGAGGACTCCCTGGAGGTCACGGCCGTCCACTCGGTCGCGGGAATCCTGCCGCCCGGCGAACCCCTCGTCGCACGGCCCCCGTACTGCGCGCCCCACCACTCGGCCACCATGCAGTCCCTGGTCGGCGGCGGGGCCGGGGTGCCGAGGCCCGGGGCGGTCTCCCTGGCCCACCGCGGGGTGCTCTTCCTCGACGAGGCCGCGGAGTTCAGCGCCAAGGCGCTGGACGCGCTGCGCCAGCCCCTCGAATCGGGGCACGTGGTCATCGCCCGGGCCGCCGGGGTGGTCCGGCTGCCGGCGCGCTTCCTGATGGTGCTCGCGGCGAACCCGTGCCCGTGCGGGCGGCACACCCTGCACGGCACCGGCTGCGACTGCCCGCCCTCGGTGGTGCGGCGCTACCAGGCCAGACTGTCGGGGCCGCTGCTCGACCGGGTCGATCTGCGGGTGGCGGTCGAGCCCGTCACCCGCGCCGATCTGCTCGGAGGGGGCGGGCGCGGGGAGGACACCGCGGCCGTCGCCGACCGCGTGCAGGAGGCGCGCGAGCGGGCCGGTGCCCGGTTCACCGGCACGCCCTGGCGGCTCAACGCCGAGGTGCCCGGGCACGAGCTGCGGACCCGCTGGCAGGCCGCCCCCGGAGCGCTGGCCCAGGCCGAGCGGGACATGGAGCGCGGGCTGCTCACCGCCCGCGGACTGGACCGGGTCCTGAGGGTCGCCTGGACCGTGGCCGACCTGCGCGGCCGGGACCGGCCCGACGCGCTGGACATGGCGGTCGCCCTGGAGCTGCGGACCGGAGTGGCCCGCGGGGCGGCCCTGGCCACGGGGCCCGGGTCATGACCGGCCGCAGCCCCGGCGGGTCCGCCGACCCGCCGGCCGGGCCCGGCACCAGGGCGGGGCAGCCGCTCGAAGCGCCCGGGAGGCCGGGCGGACCGGGAGGTGCGCGGGGCGCGGAGGGGCCCGGTGTCCGGCCGGCGGACGAGAGGGAGGCCCGGGCCGCGCTGACGCGGGTGCTGGAGCCCGGCGAGGAGCACGGCGGTCGCTGGCTGCGCGAGCACGGCGCCGTCGGGCTGATGCGGCTGCTGACCGGCCCGGAGCCGGAGCCGGAGGTGCTGACCGGGGTGGGCCGGCAGCGGCTCGCGGGATACCGCAGACGGGCGGCGCTGGCCGATCCCGGGCGGGACCTCGCGGCTGCCGCTGCGTGGGGCGGCCGGTTCATCTGCCCCGGCTCGCCGCAGTGGCCGTCCCAGCTGGACGACCTCGGCGACGCCCGGCCCGTCGGCCTCTGGGTCCGGGGCCGCCCCGACCTGCGGACCTGGGCGCTGCGCTCGGTCGCCCTCGTCGGCGCCCGCGCCTGCACTCCGTACGGGGCGCACATGGCCCAGACCCTGGCCGCGGGCCTCGCCGAGCGGGGCTGGGTGGTGGTCTCCGGGGCGGCGTACGGGATCGATGCCGCCGCCCACCGCGGGGCGCTCGCCTCCGGCGGTGCCACGGCCGCGGTGCTGGCATGCGGGGCGGACGTGGCCTACCCCCGCGGGCACACCGAGCTCCTCGACCGGATCGCCGGGCAGGGGCTGGTGCTCGGGGAGCTGCCGCCCGGCAGCCACCCGACCGCCAGCCGGTTCGTCCTGCGCAACCGGGTCATCGCCGCCCTCACCCGGGGCACCGTCGTGGTGGAGGCGGCCCACCGCAGCGGATCCCTGGTGACCGCCCGGCGGGCCGCGCAGCTCGGCCGCTTCACCATGGGCGTGCCGGGGCCGGCCACCAGCGGGCTCTCCGCCGGGGTGCACGAGCTGCTGCGCGGGGAGGCGGTGCTCGTCACGGACGCCGCCGAGGTGGTCGAGCTGGTGGGCGGTATGGGCGAGCTGGCGCCCGAGCGGCGCGGCCCCGTGCTCGCCCGCGACCTGCTGCACCGGGACACCGCGCGCGTCCTCGAAGCGGTGCCCGCGGCCCGCCCCGCCGGGCTGGAGGAGCTCGCCCTCGCCGCGGGCACCGACACCGATGAAGTCATCGGCAGACTGTACGAACTTCACTCTCTGGGGTTCGTCGAACGGCAGGGCGACGGATGGCGGTTGACGCCGCGCCCGCGCGAGGGAGGCACACGAACCGGTGGCATCCGGCGAGGCGGTCATTGACCTGGGGTGTTCCGGTGAAAGAGTGAAGCCGATGAGAGACGCGGTCTTCCAGGTGGCAGCCGCCGGGACCGAGCGCCAGGCGCCGGTCCCGGGCCGCCCGCGCGAGCCGGACGGCCCCTGGGGCCCTGTGCGATCCCGTACTCTTCGCGCACCGCGACACTTCCGTCACGCTACGCTCCCAAGGAATCCGGCTCCGGCAAAGGCGAAGCATGCCCCAGCACACCTCAGGGTCTGACCGCGCAGCGGTGCCCCCCGCTGCCCGCGGCAGCGTGCGGTCCACCGCGCTCTCGTCCCTGGAGGCGCTGTGGCGCTCGTACAAGGAGACGGGCGACGAACGGCTGCGGGAGCAGCTGATCCTGCACTACTCGCCGCTCGTGAAGTACGTGGCCGGCCGCGTCAGCGTGGGGCTGCCGCCCAACGTGGAGCAGGCCGACTTCGTCTCGTCCGGGGTCTTCGGACTGATCGACGCCATCGAGAAGTTCGACATCGACCGGTCCATCAAGTTCGAGACGTACGCGATCACCCGGATCCGCGGCGCGATGATCGACGAGCTGCGGGCGCTGGACTGGATCCCCCGCTCGGTCCGGCAGAAGGCGCGCGCCGTGGAGCGGGCGTACGCCACGCTCGAAGCCCAGTTGAGGCGCACGCCGACCGAGCACGAGGTCGCGGGCGAGATGGGCATCGGTGTGGAGGAACTCCACACGATCTTCAGTCAGTTGTCGCTGGCGAACGTGGTCGCCCTGGAGGAGCTGCTGCACGTCGGGGGAGAGGGCGGCGACCGCCTGTCGCTGATGGACACCCTGGAGGACACCGCCGCCGACAATCCGGTGGAAGTGGCCGAGGACCGGGAGCTGCGCCGGCTGCTGGCCCGGGCCATCAACACGCTGCCCGAGCGCGAGAAGACCGTCGTGACCCTCTACTACTACGAGGGCCTGACCCTGGCCGAGATCGGCAACGTGCTCGGTGTGACCGAGAGCCGCGTCAGCCAGATCCACACCAAGTCGGTGCTCCAACTCCGCGCGAAACTGGCGGATGTAGGGCGGTGACATTGCGGGACATCCGTAGAGTGGATGCGTGCCCAGGATTCGAGCGGCCTCCGTGGCCGAGCACCGGTCGATGCAGCGCGGCGCCCTGCTGGACGCCGCGCGCGCCCTGTTGTCCGAAGGCGGGACGGAAGCGCTGACCTTCCCCGCCCTGGCGGAGCGGACCGGCCTGGCCCGCTCCTCCGTGTACGAGTACTTCCGCTCCCGCGCGGCCGTGGTCGAGGAGCTGTGCGCGGTGGACTTCCCCGTCTGGGCCGCCGAGATCGAGGCCGCCATGGCCGCGGCGCCGACACCGGAGGCGAAGATCGAGGCGTACGTGCGCAGCCAGCTGGAGCTGGTGGGGGACCGGCGCCACCGGGCCGTGGTGGCGATCTCGGCCAGCGAGCTGGACGCGGGAGCCCGGGAGAAGATCCGCGCCGCGCACGGGCAGCTGGTGGAGATGATCGTGGAGGCCCTCGGGGCCCTCGGCCAGCAGCAGCCCCGGCTCGCCGCGATGCTGCTCCAGGGCGTGGTCGACGCGGCGGTGCGGCGGATCGAACTGGGCGCCGCCGAGGACCCGGACCAGGTGACGGAGACCGCGGTCTCCATGGCCCTGCGGGGCGTCCGGGGCTGAAGCCCGCTGACCTCAGGACGCGCCGGGGTCCGCCGCGGGCAGCAGTCTCGGCGTCGGGCGGGGCAGGAGGCCCAGCGGGTTCAGGTAGGTCTCGCCCGACAGCAGGCCCCAGTGCAGGCACGGCTCCCCGCAGTGGGAGCCCTCCGTCAGGACGGCCACCACCTGGCCCGCCGTGACCTGCTCGCCCTCGGAGACGAGCGGCCGGACCGGTTCGTACGTCGTGCGCAGACCGCCCGGGAGGGTCAGGGACAGCACCCCCCGCCCGGCGACCAGCCCCGCGTAGTGGACCCGGCCCGGGCCCACCGCGCGGACCTCGGTCCCCACCGGGGCGGCCAGGTCCACACCGCGGTGGCCCGCCGCGTACGGGGTCGGCGGCGGGTCCCACCAGCGGGCCACCACCAGTGGGGGCGGGAGCGGGCGGGCCCCCGGCGCGAGCGCCTGCGCCAGGGTCAGTAGCAGCGTGAGCAGCAGTGTCGTCATGCTCGGAAGGGTCCCGCGTGCGCGCGGGGCGGGTCCGGGGCTGTGGACGGACGGCCGGGTGTGGACAACGGCGTCACCTGGCATACCGCCCGGTCCCGTACACTTCTTGTGGCGATCCGGGTCACCGGGTCGACTTCGCACGCCCCAGCACCTGCCGCTCAGGCGGGGTGCGAGCGCCTCTCGGTCCCCTTTTCGGGGGCAGGGCGCGTCCGGGCGTCAGGAACCAGAACCGAGAAACCAAGGAGATGGCCATGGCCGTCGTAACGATGCGGGAGCTGCTGGAGAGCGGCGTCCACTTCGGTCACCAGACCCGTCGCTGGAACCCGAAGATGAAGCGCTTCATCTTCACCGAGCGCAACGGCATCTACATCATCGACCTGCTCCAGTCGCTGTCGTACATCGACCGCGCCTACGAGTTCGTCAAGGAGACCGTTGCCCACGGCGGCTCCATCATGTTCGTCGGTACGAAGAAGCAGGCCCAGGAGGCCATCGCCGAGCAGGCGACCCGCGTCGGCATGCCCTACGTCAACCAGCGCTGGCTGGGCGGCATGCTCACCAACTTCTCCACCGTCTACAAGCGCCTCCAGCGTCTGAAGGAGCTTGAGGCGATCGACTTCGAGGACGTCGCCGCCTCGGGTCTCACCAAGAAGGAGCTCCTGGTCCTCTCCCGCGAGAAGGCCAAGCTGGAGAAGACCCTCGGTGGTATCCGCGAGATGTCGAAGGTCCCCAGCGCCGTCTGGATCGTCGACACAAAGAAGGAGCACATCGCCGTCGGTGAGGCGCGCAAGCTCCACATCCCGGTCGTCGCGATCCTCGACACCAACTGCGACCCCGACGAGGTCGACTACAAGATCCCGGGCAACGACGACGCGATCCGCTCCGTCACCCTGCTCACCCGCGTGATCGCCGACGCCGTCGCCGAGGGCCTCATCGCCCGCTCCGGCGCTGCGACCGGTGACTCGAAGCCGGGCGAGAAGGCCGCCGCCGAGCCGCTCGCCGAGTGGGAGCGCGACCTGCTGGAGGGCGAGAAGAAGGCCGACGAGGCCGCCCCCGCCGAGGCCGCTGCCGAGGCCCCCGCTGCCGAGGCCCCCGCCGCCGAGGCGCCGGCCGCCGACGCCGAGCAGGCCTGACCCACTGAGAGCGCCCGGCGTTCACGCGCCGGGCACTCGCAGCACGGACGATGACGGCGGGGGAGCCGCGCCACGAGCGCGCCTCCTCCGCCGTTCACCCGTAGATCTACGACTTCGAGAGAGAATCACAGACTCATGGCGAACTACACCGCCGCTGACGTCAAGAAGCTCCGCGAGCTCACCGGCGCCGGCATGCTGGACTGCAAGAACGCGCTGGTCGAGGCCGACGGTGACGTCGAGAAGGCCCAGGAGGCCCTCCGCATCAAGGGTCAGAAGGGCGTCGCCAAGCGCGAGGGCCGTTCTGCCGAGAACGGTGCCGTCGTCTCCCTGATCGCCGACGACAACACCTCCGGTGTCATCGTCGAGCTGAAGTGCGAGACGGACTTCGTCGCCAAGGGCGAGAAGTTCCTGGCCGTCGCCAACCAGCTGGCCGCGCACGTCGCCGCCACCTCCCCGGCCGACATCGAGGCGCTGCTCGCGTCCGAGATCGAGCCCGGCAAGACCGTCACCGCCTTCGTCGACGAGGCGAACGCCAACCTCGGCGAGAAGATCGTCCTGGACCGCTTCGCGCAGTTCACCGGCGGTTACGTCACGGCGTACATGCACCGCACCATGCCCGACCTGCCGTTCCAGATCGGTGTCCTGGTCGAGCTCGACAAGGAGAACGCCGAGGTCGCCCGCGGCGTCGCGCAGCACATCGCCGCGTTCGCCCCGCAGTGGCTCTCCGCCGAGGACGTCCCGGCCGAGAAGGTCGAGTCCGAGCGCCGCATCGCCGAAGAGGTCACCCGCGCGGAGGGCAAGCCCGAGGCTGCCATCGCCAAGATCGTCGAGGGTCGCGTCAACGGCTTCTTCAAGGAGGCCACCCTCCTCGGCCAGCCGTACGCCCTGGACAACAAGAAGTCCGTCCAGAAGGTCCTGGACGAGGCCGGTGTCACCCTGAAGCGCTTCTCGCGCATCAAGGTCGGCATCTGAGTCCGTCCGTACAACGACGGACACCGGACCCCGGTAGGGTCTGAAGCAGTCGTCCGCGTGCGCGCGGAACGACCGCAGATCTGACGAGGAGGCCATTGCCGCAGAGGGAACCGCGAGGACCCACCGGCAATGGCCTTCTTCGTATGTGCACGAGGAGATCTCCATGAATCAGGGCGTGGACCCCCACACCGCTTCCGACGACAAGAGCGACCACGACAAGAAGGGCCGCCGCTTCATGCTGAAGCTGTCCGGCGAGGCCTTCTCCGGCGGTGGAGGACTGGGCGTCGACCCCGACGTCGTCCATGCCATCGCCCGCGAGATCGCCGCGGTGGTCCGCGACGGCGCGGAGATCGCCGTCGTGATCGGCGGCGGCAACTTCTTCCGCGGCGCCGAACTCCAGCAGCGCGGCATGGACCGCGCCCGGTCCGACTACATGGGCATGCTCGGCACCGTCATGAACTGCCTCGCCCTCCAGGACTTCCTGGAGAAGGAAGGCATCGACTCCCGTGTGCAGACGGCCATCACCATGGGCCAGGTCGCGGAGCCGTACATCCCGCTGCGCGCCGTGCGCCACCTGGAGAAGGGCCGCGTCGTCATCTTCGGCGCCGGTATGGGCATGCCGTACTTCTCCACCGACACCACGGCCGCCCAGCGCGCCCTGGAGATCGACGCCGAGGCCCTGCTCATGGGCAAGAACGGTGTCGACGGCGTCTACGACTCCGACCCCAAGAAGAACCCCGACGCGGTGAAGTTCGACGCGCTGGAGTACGGCGAGGTGCTCTCCCGCGACCTCAAGGTCGCCGACGCCACCGCGATCACGCTGTGCCGTGACAACAAGCTGCCGATCCTGGTGTTCGAACTGCTCGCCGAGGGCAATATCGCCCGCGCCGTCAAGGGTGAGAAGATCGGCACGCTCGTCAGCGACCAGGGAACCCGGGCCTGAGCAGTCCGCCGCCGGGCCCGGCCCTGCGCGGCCGGGCCCGCCCCGCCCGCCTGAACCATCCATTCAAGACATGCAGGAGCACGTGGTGATCGAAGAAATCCTCCTCGAAGCCGAGGAGAAGATGGAGAAGGCCGTCGTCGTCGCCAAGGAAGACTTCGCCGCGATCCGCACCGGTCGTGCGCACCCGGCGATGTTCAACAAGATCGTGGCGGACTACTACGGCGCCATCACCCCCATCAACCAGCTCGCGTCCTTCTCGGTGCCCGAGCCGCGCATGGCCGTGGTGACCCCGTTCGACAAGAGCGCCCTGCGCAACATCGAGCAGGCCATCCGCGACTCCGACCTGGGGGTCAACCCCAGCAACGACGGCAATATCATCCGGGTGACCTTCCCCGAGCTGACGCAGGACCGCCGCAAGGAGTACATCAAGGTCGCGCGGACCAAGGCCGAGGACTCCAAGGTCTCCATCCGCTCCATCCGCCGCAAGGCGAAGGACGCCCTCGACAAGCTCGTCAAGGACAAGGAGTCCGGCGAGGACGAGGTGCGCCGCGCGGAGAAGGAGCTCGACGACACCACCGCGAAGTACGTCGCGCAGGTGGACGAGCTGCTCAAGCACAAGGAAGCCGAGCTCCTCGAAGTCTGATGAACGACTCTCCCTGGGCCACGGAGCCGGTTCCGGCGGGTCCCGCATACGATGCGCTGGTGGGCCCGCACACTCGGCCCATGCCCATCGTTCCCGATGCCGCCGGCCGTGACTTCGACGACCGGGAAGCACGCGACCGGGGGGCCGCCGCCGACGGCGGCCCCCCGGTCCGCGCCGAGATGCCGCCGCAGGAGCCCATGCCCAGCCCCCCGCCTCCGCCTTCGCAGGCACCGCACAGCGACTCCCCTCCGCCTCCGCCGAAGAAGCGGGCGGGGCGGGACCTGCGTGCCGCCATAGGGGTCGGCGTCGGCCTCGGTGCGGTGATCGCCGCTTCGCTGTTCATCGTCAAGGCCGTCTTCGTCGGCGTGATCGTCGTGGCGGTCGTCGTGGGCCTGTGGGAGCTCACCTCCCGGCTCCAGGAGAAGAAGGGCATCAAGGCGCCGCTCGTCCCGCTGGCGATCGGCGGCGCCGCCATGGTCATCGCCGGATACGTCCGGGGGGCCGAGGGCGCCTGGGTGGCCATGGCCCTGACCGCATTGGCGGTCCTGGTCTGGCGGATGACGGAGCCGCCGGAGGACTACCTCAAGGACGTCACGGCGGGCGTCTTCGCGGCCTTCTACGTGCCGTTCCTGGCAACCTTCGTCGCGATGCTGCTCACCGCGGACGACGGCCCGCAGCGGGTGATCACCTTCCTGCTGCTCACGGTGGTCAGCGACACCGGGGCGTACGCGGTGGGCTGGCGCTTCGGCAAGACCAAGCTCGCGCCGCGCATCAGCCCCGGAAAGACCCGCGAGGGCCTGTTCGGCGCGGTGGCCTTCGCCATGGCGGCCGGCGCCCTGTGCATGGAGTTCCTGATCGACGGGGGCGCCTGGTGGCAGGGCCTGCTGCTGGGGCTCGCCGTCGCGGTCAGCGCCACGCTGGGCGACCTCGGCGAGTCGATGATCAAGCGGGACCTGGGCATCAAGGACATGGGGACGCTGCTGCCCGGCCACGGCGGCATCATGGACCGGCTCGACTCCCTGCTGCCGACCGCCCCGGTGGTGTGGCTGCTGCTGGCGGCCTTCGTGGGTACGGGCTGATCCCTGCTGCCGGGCCACGGCGCCCTGCGGCGGAGCCGCATATCGGACACGGCATGGACCGGCTCGACTCCCTGCTGCCGACCGCCCCGGTGGTGTGGCTGCTGCTGGCGGCCTTCGTGGGTACGGGCTGATCCCTGCTGCGATCCGCCCCGGCGAGGCGGCTGCCGCCGGCGGCCTCCGCCGGCACCGGCTGAACCCCGGCTGGGCGGTTACCCTTGAAAGGCGCGCTGCTTCTGCGGCGCGCCTTTCGTCTTACGAGGAGTACCTGCCATGGCCCGCCCCGTCCCGGGAGAGCTCACCTTCGTCGCCCCCCGTGGAGCCAAGAAGCCGCCCCGGCACCTCGCCGACCTCACCCCCGAGGAGCGGCGCGAGGCGGTCGCCGCAATCGGCGAGAAGCCGTTCCGGGCCAAGCAGCTCTCGCAGCACTACTTCGCCCGCTACGCGCACGACCCGGCGCAGTGGACGGACATCCCCGCGGGCTCCCGCGAGAAGCTGCAGCAGGAGCTGCTGCCCGAGCTGATGAACGTCGTCCGGCACATCTCGTGCGACGACGACACCACCCGCAAGACCCTGTGGAAGCTGCACGACGGCACGCTCGTCGAGTCGGTGCTGATGCGCTACCCCGACCGGGTCACCATGTGCATCTCCTCGCAGGCCGGCTGCGGCATGAACTGCCCGTTCTGCGCCACCGGCCAGGCCGGCCTGGACCGCAACCTCTCCACCGCGGAGATCGTCCACCAGATCGTCGACGGCATGCGCGCCCTGCGCGACGGCGAGGTCCCCGGTGGTCCGGCCCGGCTGTCGAACATCGTCTTCATGGGCATGGGCGAGCCGCTGGCCAACTACAAGCGGGTCGTCGGCGCCATCCGCCGCCTGACCGACCCCGAGCCCGACGGCCTCGGCCTGTCGCAGCGCGGCATCACCGTCTCCACCGTGGGCCTGGTCCCCGCGATGCTGCGCTTCGCCGACGAGGGCTTCAAGTGCCGCCTCGCGGTCTCGCTGCACGCCCCGGACGACGAGCTCCGCGACACCCTCGTCCCCGTGAACACCCGCTGGAAGGTCCGCGAGGTCCTCGACGCGGCCTGGGAGTACGCCGAGAAGTCCGGCCGCCGGATCTCGATCGAGTACGCCCTCATCCGCGACATCAACGACCAGGCGTGGCGGGGCGACCTCCTCGGCCGGCTGCTCAAGGGCAAGCGCGTCCACGTCAACCTGATCCCGCTGAACCCGACGCCCGGCTCGAAGTGGACGGCCTCACGCCCCGAGGACGAGAAGGCCTTCGTGGAGGCCATCGCCCGCCACGGCGTGCCGGTGACCGTCCGTGACACCCGAGGTCAGGAGATCGACGGCGCCTGCGGCCAGCTCGCGGCCTCGGAGCGCTGACCGGACCACTGGGTTCCGGGGCCGGTCGCCCGGAATCGGCCACGGGGTACCCTGTGGCCGAACCAATTGCATATTCCGACAGGGGAGCGCCACAGCGCTGAGAGTGCGGTAACCGTCATCCGCAGACCCTCTGAACCTCGCCCCGGTCATTCGGGGTAGGAAGTTCGGTCATCACTCAAGCTGTTGCGCCCTGCCCGGTGCCCGCTCGGACAGAGCGCCGGGCAGGGCCGCGTCTTCTCCTGGTCATCCCAGGAGGAATACACCAGTGAGCACCACCAGGAAGATCGCGGGCACCGTGCTCGCGGCCGCGCTCGGCGTCACGTCGCTGAGCGCCTGCGGCAGCGACGCGAAGGACGAGCCGGCGGCCGGCGGCACGAGCAGCGCGCCGAAGTCGAAGACCGTCACCCTCGTCTCGCACGACTCCTTCAACGTGACCGAAGCGGTCCTCAAGGAGTTCGAGCAGCAGAGCGGCTACACCGTGAAGGTCCTGAAGTCCGGGGACGCGGGCGCCGCGCTCAACCAGGAGATCCTCACCAAGGGCTCCCCGCGCGGCGACGTCTTCTTCGGCGTCGACAACACGCTGCTCTCGCGCGCGCTCGACAACGGCATCTTCACCCCGTACGAGGCCAAGGGCCTGGGCGAGGTCAAGCCGGAGTACGTGCTCGACAAGGAGCACCGGGTCACCCCGGTCGACTCGGGCGACATCTGCGTCAACTACGACAAGGCGTACTTCGCCGACAAGAAGATCGCCCCGCCGCAGACGCTGGACGACCTGGTCAAGCCGGAGTACAAGAACCTGCTGGTCACCGAGAACGCGGCGACCTCCTCGCCCGGCCTCGGCTTCCTGCTCGCCTCCGTCGGCAAGTACGGCGAAGACGGCTGGAAGGACTACTGGAGCAAGCTGAAGGCCAACGGCGTCGAGGTCGTCGACGGCTGGGAGCAGGCCTACAACGAGCGCTTCTCGGGCTCCGCGGGCGGCAAGAAGGCCAAGGGCGACCGCCCGCTGGTCGTCTCCTACGCCTCCAGCCCGCCGGTCGAGGTCCTCTACGCCGACCCGCAGCCGGCCGAGGCCCCGACGGGCGTCGCGACGGGCACCTGCTTCCGCCAGGTCGAGTTCGCCGGCCTGCTGAAGGGGGCGAAGAACGAGGAGGGCGGCAAGGCGCTCGTCGACTTCCTCATCGGCAAGAAGTTCCAGGAGGACATGCCGCTCCAGATGTTCGTGAACCCGGTGGTCAAGGACGCGAAGCTGCCGGAGCTGTTCACGAAGCACGGCGTGGTGGTCGAGAAGCCGGAGAACGTCGCCCCGGACACCATCGCCAAGAACCGTGAGCAGTGGGTCAGGACATGGTCCTCGCTGGTCGTGAAGTAGGACGCGAGAGCGCTCCTGCACACGAGGGCGTACGCGGTACGGCCGTCAGGCTCGCCCTGATGGCCGTGCCCCTCGTCTTCTTCGGCCTGTTCTTCGCCTACCCCGTGGTCGCGATCGTGGGCCGCGGGGTCAAGACCGACGCGGGCTGGCAGCTCGGCCGGATCGGGGAGGTGCTGGCCCGACCCGACATCGCCGACGTGCTCTGGTTCACCACCTGGCAGGCGCTCGCGTCCACGGTTCTCACGCTGCTGGTCGCGCTCCCCGGCGCCTACGTCTTCGCGCGCTTCGAGTTCCCCGGCAAACAGCTGCTGCGGGCGCTGGTCACCGTGCCGTTCGTGCTGCCGACCGTGGTCGTCGGCACGGCTTTCCTGGCGCTGGTCGGCCGAGGCGGGCTGCTGGACGAACTGTGGGGTGTCCGGCTGGACACCACCGTCTGGGCGATCCTGCTCGCCCACGTCTTCTTCAACTACGCCGTCGTCATCCGGACGGTGGGCGGGCTGTGGGCGCAGCTCGACCCGCGCCAGGAGGAGGCCGCCCGGGTGCTGGGCGCCGGCCGGTTCGCGGCCTGGCGGCAGGTGACGCTGCCCGCGCTGGGGCCCGCGGTGGCCGCCGCGGCGCTCATGGTCTTCCTGTTCACCTTCACCTCCTTCGGCGTCGTGCAGATCCTGGGCGGCCCCTCGTACTCCACGCTGGAGGTGGAGGTCTACCGGCAGACGGCCCAGCTGCTGGACCTGCCAACGGCCGCCGTCCTGACGATGGTGCAGTTCGCGGCGGTGGGCGTCGTCCTCGCCGTGCACGCCTGGACCGTGCGCCGGCGGGAGACGGCCCTGCGGATGGTGGACCCGGCGCGGACCGCGCACCGCCCCGGCGGCCCGGGGCAGCGGGCGCTGCTGGGCGCGGTGCTGGCGACGGTGGCGCTGCTGATCGTGCTGCCGCTGGGCGTGCTGGTCGAGCGGTCCTTCGACGCGCCCGGCGGGTACGGGCTGGGCTTCTACCGGGCGCTGCAGGACGCGAGCGGCGGCACCTTCCTCGTACCTCCGCTGGAGGCGATCGGGAACTCCCTGGAGTACGCGCTGGCCGCCACCGCCATCGCCGTCGTGATCGGGGGACTCGCGGCGGCGGCGCTCACCCGGCGCGGAGGCCGCTTCGTGCGCGGGTTCGACGCGCTGCTGATGCTGCCCCTGGGGGTGTCCGCGGTGACGGTGGGCTTCGGGTTCCTGATCACTTTGGACGAGCCGCCGCTCGATCTGCGCACCTCGTGGATCCTGGTGCCGCTCGCGCAGGCGCTGGTGGGCGTGCCGTTCGTCGTACGGACCATGCTGCCCGTGCTGCGTGCCGTGGACGTACGGCTGCGCGAGGCCGCCGCCGTGCTCGGGGCGTCCCCGCTGCGGGCCTGGCGGGAGGTGGACCTGCCGCTGGTGCGGCGGGCGCTGCTGATCGCGGCCGGGTTCGCCTTCGCTGTCTCGCTGGGGGAGTTCGGGGCGACCGTGTTCATCGCCCGGCCGGACCGGCCGACCCTGCCGGTGGCCGTGGCCCGGCTGCTGGGGCGGGCCGGTGAGCTGAACTACGGGCAGGCGATGGCCCTGAGCACGATTCTGATGCTGGTGTGTGCGGTGTCCCTGCTGGTGCTGGAGCGGCTGCGACCCGACAAGACCTCGACCGCAGGGGAGTTCTGATGACGTTGCTCGAACTGGCCGGGGTCACGGTCCGCTTCGGCGAGCGCGCCGTCGTCGACTCCGTGGACCTCCGGGTCGCCGAGCACGAGACCGTGTGCGTACTGGGGCCGAGCGGCAGCGGCAAGTCCACGCTGCTGCGGGTCGTCGCCGGGCTCCAGCCCCTCTCGTCCGGGCGGGTCCTGCTGGGCGGAGCGGACCAGGAGCGGGTGCCGGTGCACCGGCGGGGGGTGGGCCTGATGTTCCAGGACCACCAGCTGTTCCCCCACCGCGATGTCGCCGGGAACGTGGCGTTCGGCCTGCGGATGCGCGGCTCGGCGCGCGGCGCCGCGTACGGGGACCGGGTCGCCGGGCTGCTGGAGCTGGTCGGCCTGCCCGGGGCCCAGCGCCGGTCGGTGTCCTCCCTGTCGGGTGGTGAGCAGCAGCGGGTCGCCCTGGCCCGGGCGCTGGCCCCCTCGCCGCGGCTGCTGATGCTGGACGAACCGCTCGGGCAGCTGGACCGGGGGCTGCGCGAGCGGCTGGTGGTGGAGCTGCGGGAGCTGTTCTCCCGGCTGGGGACCACGGTGCTGGCCGTCACGCACGACCAGGGGGAGGCGTTCGCCCTGGCCGACCGGGTGGTGGTGATGCGCAACGGGCGGATCGCCCAGGCGGGCACCCCGCTGGAGGTCTGGCAGCGGCCCGCTTCGGAGTTCGTGGCCCGGTTCCTCGGCTTCGAGAACGTGGTCCCGGCGACGGTGTCGGGCGGCGCCGCGGTGACGGCCTGGGGCAAGGTCCCGGTTCCGGCGGGAGCCCCCGAGGGGGAGCGGCGGCTGCTGATCCGCCCGGCCGGGGTCGTCCTCGTCGGTGACGGCCTGCACTGCGAGGTGCTCTCCCGTACCTTCCGCGGCACCCACGTCGCGCTGCGGCTGCGGCCGGAGGCGGGCCCGGAGCTGGAGGCCGAGTGCGGGCTGGACGGTGCCCCGGCGGTGGGTGAGCGGGTGGCGGTGTCCTTCACCCCGTCCGAGGTGGTCGTCCTCCCGGCGCCGTAGCCGCGCGGGTGGGGCTGCGGCGCAGGGCTCCCAGGTAGACCCCGGCGAGGATCAGCGGCGTTCCCAGCAGCAGCGTGGCCGTGAGCGGTTCGTCGTCCAGCCAGGCCGAGGCCACGATCGTGACGACCGGGACCACGACGAAGGCGTACGCCGCCCGTGACGCGCCCCACCGCTGGATGACCAGCAGGTAGCTCACGAAGACCAGGATCGAGCCCGCCACCACCAGATAGGCCAGCGCCCACCAGGTGGTGGCCCGCACCGGCAGCACCCGGTGGTCGCCCGCGAGGAACGAGCCCGCGAACAGGGCGACGGCGCCGGCCGCCATGGCGACCGCGTTCATCGCCACCGGATGGACCTTCGGGAGCCGCTCCGCCAGGACGGCCGCCTGCGCGAAGCACAGCACGGCGCCGAGGAGGGCCAGGAATGCCGGGAGCGGGGCCGAGCCCTGGAGGGGAGCCCGGGAGATCACCGCGACCCCGGCGACGGCGCACAGCGTGCCGAGGAGTGCCACCGCGCGCAGCCGTTCCTGCCCCTCCAGTACGGAGAGCAGGAGGGTGACCAGCGGCACCAGGGCGAGCACCGTCTGGCCCAGCCCCGCGTGGATGTCCTCCAGGGCGTAGTAGGTCAGCGCGAAGGTGAGGCCGAAGTTCAGCAGCCCGAAGAGCACCGCCCCGGCCAGCGCCCTCCCGCGCGGCCACGGGAGGCGCCGCGCGGTCATGACGAGGACCAGCAGCAGGGCCGCCGCCCCGAACCGGACGGCGGCGCTCCACAGGGCGTCGAGCTCGCGGACGCAGAGCCTGATGCCGACGGCGTTGCCCCCGGCGAGCACCGAGCCCGCCACGAAGCAGCCCGTCGCCACCCGGTCGCGGCGGGGGTCCATGCCCCCACGGTAGGCGGCCCCGCGGGCGCCCGCCGCGCGGTGCCTAGCGCACGGACACCGGCTCGGGCGCCGGGGCGGCCTCGGCCTCGGCCTCGGGGGCTTCGTGGTTGCCGTACCAGGCCACGGCGACGGCCCCGGTCACGGCGAGGACGAAGCCGAGTACGGCCAGCCAGGCGAGGCCAGGCCGGGAGGCGTCGCCCAGCCAGAGGACGCCGATCGCACCCGGCAGGACGGTCTCGCCGACGACCAGCGCGGCCGTCGCCCCGTTCACCGAGCCGATCTGCAGGGCCACCGTGTGCAGGTACATGCCGCCGACCCCCGCCAGCAGGATGGCGTAGAGGGCCGGGTCCGCGAGCAGCGTGCCCGGGTCGAAGGGGTCGATGCCGTCGAGGATGCGGACCCCGACGCCCAGGGCGCCGAAGGCCAGGCCGGACAGCAGACCCGCCAGGATCGCGGCCCGGCCGCCCAGCAGACGTACGGCGACCGTGCCGCCCGCGATGATCAGCAGGGTCACGGCGAACAGCCACCAGTGCGTGGCCGCGGGGGCGTGGTGGCCGCCCTCGTGGCCCGCCGCCGTCGCCAGGAGCACCAGCGCCGCGCACACCACCCCGATCGAGGCCCACTCCTTGCGGGTGAGCCGGATGCCCAGCATTCTGACGCTGAGCACGGCCGTGATCACCAGGTTGGCGCTGATCACCGTCTGGGAGAGGAACAGCGGCAGCAGCCGGGCCGCCAGGGCACCCAGCCCGAAGCCGACGAAGTCCAGGATCGTGCCGACGATGAACTCCCAGGTCATCGCGGCTTTCGCGGTGGAGGACAGGTTCGGGCCGCCGTGCGCGGTCGTCCCCGCGTCGGCCGGGGTCGCCCGGGCGGCCCTGCGCGAGCCCACGGCTTGCAGGACAGATCCCGTGCCGTAGCAGATGGACGCCGCGACAGCGGTCAGCAGGCCTATGAGCACCGGGGGCTCCGTTCACTTCTGGCAGGTAGTGCGGTACCTCTGCCAGACGCGAGAACGGGGCCCGACGTTGCCTGGAGGCGCCGGCGTATTGTCCGGCGGTGCGTCAGCCCATGGCGGCGAGCGCCGCCGGGACCTCGTCCACCGAGTCGACCAGCGCGATCCGCGACTGCATGCCGCGGCCGCGCGCCAGCGCCTGGAGCAGCGGCCAGGCGGGCAGGTGCTCGGTCCAGTGCGTCCGCCCGACCAGCACCATCGGGGTCGGCTCGCCGCGCGAGGCGTAGTAGTTCGGGGTGGCGTTGTCGAAGATCTCCTGCACGGTGCCGGCCGCGCCCGGCAGGAAGACGACGCCCGCCGTGGACCGGGCGAGCAGCCCGTCCTCCCGGGTGGCGTTCGCGAAGTACTTGGCGATGTGGCCCGCGAAGGCGTTCGGCGGCTCGTGCCCGTAGAACCAGGTCGGGATCCCCACCGAGTCACCACCCGCCGGCCAGCGCTCCCGTACGGCGAACGCCGCCCGGGCCCAGTCGGACACGGAGGGCGCGAAGGAGGGTGCCTTCGCCAGCAGCTCCAGCGCCTCCGGCAGGGCGTCGTCCGGGGCGGGGGCCAGGTACGCGCCGAGGTTGGCCGCCTCCATGGCGCCCGGGCCGCCGCCGGTGGCCACCGTGAACCCGGAGCGGGACAGCGCCCGGCCCAGCTCCGCCGCGCCGCGGTAGTCCGCGCCGCCGCGGGCCATGGCGTGGCCGCCCATGACACCGATGACCCGGGCGCCGGCGAGGTGTTCGTCGAGGGCGTCGGAGATGGCGTCGTCGTGGATCGAGCGCAGCATCGAGGAGAAGACGTCGCCGTCCGCCTTGGTCTCCTGGAACCAGGCGTACGCCTGGGCGTCCACGGTGGCCTCGTAGCCGGAGGAGAGACCCGCGAACAGCTCCTCGGCCGTGTAGAGCAGGCCCCGGTACGGGTTGAACGGCAGGTCGGGGACCGGCGGGAAGACCAGTGCGCCGTCCGCGCGCACCTTCACCGCGGCGTCGGGCTCCATCGCGCAGCCCAGGAAGACGGCGGCGGAGGTGTCGGCCGACAGCAGGGCGAAGGTGCGCTCCAGCAGGTTGACCGACTGGATCCGGAAGCCGCTGAGCGAGCCGCGGGCCACGACCTGGTCGAATTCGGCGAGCGTCTCGATCTCGATGTCTGCGTTGACCATTCGGCCCACCCTAAGGGCTGGCCGGGTCAGCGGGTCAGCGCCAGCGACGTCAGCTCCGCCACACCCCAGCTGAACGGCACGCACACGGCCAGCAGTGCCGAAGCCCGCAACACGGCCGCCGAACGCAGGAGTCCGCCTGCCGTCCCGAGGTCGAGCAGGGCCGCGCGGGTGGCGGCCCGGGCCTGGCGCACGTCCACCGCCGATGTGAGCAGAGTCGCAGCCGCGCACAGCACCACCAGGGCCGCGGCCGCCCCGCTGAGCGGGCCGAGCGGGGCGGGGCCGCCGCCCGCCGCGCGCAGGGCCGAGACGGTGAGGGCTCCCGCGCCCACGGCGCACAGCACCCCGAGGGGACGTCCGATCCCGGGCGCCTCCTCCTGAAGGGCCCGCCCGGCCAGCAGCCGCAGCGCGCCCGGGCGGAGCGCCTGGAGCAGCGTGCCGCAGGCGTAGGCCAGTCCGGGCCCGGCGCAGCCGAGCCCGGCGGCGGTCAGCGCCCAGCCGGCCGCCATGCCGAGGCCGCCCGGGCCCGTGTACGCCTCGACGGCGAGCCCGCAGGCGGTGAGGGCGACGCCCCACGGCAGCCCGGTCTGCGGGGGCTGCGGGGTGCGCGGGCGCAGGGCGAGGGCGGTGGCGGCCGCGGCGGTCAGGGGGACCAGGGCCAGGAGGGTGAGGGCACCCGCCACGGGCAGCGGCTGCCCGGCGTGCAGCAGACGGGCTCCGGCCCCGTCGAAGGGGAGCCCGGTGAGCTCGCCCCGCAGGTGCAGGAAGGCGGCCAGGGCCAGGGCGCTGCCCAGGGTGCAGGAGAGGGCGGTGGAGAGGGCGGCGGCGAGGGCGAGCCGTACGGGTCCCAGTCCGACGGCGTCCATTCCCTCCCGGGGCCGCGTGGCCGGGTCGGCCTTGGCGACGGCGACCGCGAACTGCACGGTGACGGCGAGCGGCACCAGGGCCCACACCAGCCGCGGGAACGATCCGGCAGGCCGGTCCACGGCTCCGGCGAGCACGTACAGCAGCAGGAAGCCGGTACCGGCGCAGGCGCCCGCCACCAGCAGCCTGCGCAGCTGGACGAGCGGGCGGGAGCCGCGGGCTAGGCGGAGAGCGAGCACGCGGCCTGGCCCTCCGGGGTGTCGTCGGGCGGGCCGCCGAGGCCGGTGAGGGCGCTGACGGCGGCCGCGGTCCCGGCGGAGCGGCCGTCGAGGAGGGCGATGCTGCGGTCGGCGGTGGCCGCGGCCTCCTCGTCGTGGGTGGCCAGCAGGACGGTGATGTCGTGGGAGCGGGCCGCGGTGGTGAGCGTACGCAGCAGCAGGGCGCGCTCGGCCCGGTGCAGCGGGGCGGTCGGTTCGTCGGCGAAGACCACCGCCGGCTCGTTGACCAGGGCCCGGGCCAGGGCGACCCGCTGGCACTCCGCGCGGGTGAGGGCGCCGGGGCGCCTGCGGGCGAAGCCGCCGATGTCGAGGCGGTCCAGCCAGGCGCAGGCGGCGCGTTTGGCGGTGCGGTGTGATGCCCCGGCGAGCAGCAGGGGCAGGGCGGCGTTCTCCCACACGGTGAGCTCCGGCAGCAGCCGGGGCTCGGGGCCGATCCACCCGAAGCGGTCGCGGCGCAGTCGTTCGCGGGCCGGCGCCCTCATGGTGTGGAGGGGCACGCTGTTGAACCAGATCTCGCCCTCGTCGGGGACGAGCTGCCCGGCCAGACAGCGCAGCAGGGTCGTCTTGCCGCTGCCGCGCGGACCGGTCAGGGCCAGGATCTCGCCCTGGCGGACGCCGACCGAGACCCCGATGAGGCCCGGAGAACCTCCCCCGGACTTCGTCCGGGGGGACCCCCTGTGGGAGTAGTGAACGGACCGTGCCCAGAGGACGTCGTTGTCCGGTGGGGCGTTGTCCGGTGGAGCCACCATGGCGTACACCTCCGTCCGGGGGAACGAAGCGGAGCCCGCTGAAGTCACTGGCGCCGCAATGAGATGTAAAGAGACAAACGTCCCGGAGGCGGACGGCACGCGGCCCGGACCCCTCGTTCTCACCTGAACGGAGGATCCGGGCCGCGTGGCCGGACGCTTTAGAGCTTGGTCCACGCCTCGGTGAGCACCGTGCGCAGGATGCCTTCGATCTCGTCGAAGGTGCCCTGGTCCGCGATCAGCGGCGGGGCCAGCTGGATGACCGGGTCACCCCGGTCGTCGGCCCGGCAGTACAGGCCGTTGTCGAAGAGCGCCTTGGACAGGAAGCCGTAGAGCACGCGCTCGGTCTCCTCGTCCGTGAAGGACTCCTTGGTGACCTTGTCCTTGACGAGCTCGATGCCGTAGAAGAAGCCGTTGCCGCGGACGTCGCCGACGATCGGCAGGTCGTGCAGCTTCTGCAGCGTCTTGAAGAAGGCGTCCTCGTTGTCCAGCACGTGCTGGTTGAGGCCTTCCTTGTCGAAGATGTCGAGGTTGGCGATCGCCACCGCGGAGGACACCGGGTGTCCGCCGAAGGTGTAGCCGTGCAGGAAGGTGTTGTCGCCCTTGTAGAACGGCTCGGCGATGCGGTCCGAGACGATGCAGGCACCGATCGGGGAGTAGCCCGAGGTCATGCCCTTGGCGCAGGTGATCATGTCCGGGACGTAGCCGAACTTGTCACAGGCGAACATCGTGCCGAGGCGGCCGAAGGCGCAGATCGTCTCGTCGGAGACGAGGAGCACGTCGTACTCGTCGCAGATCTCGCGGACCCGCTGGAAGTACCCGGGCGGCGGCGGGAAGCAGCCGCCGGCGTTCTGCACCGGCTCCAGGAAGACGGCGGCGACGGTGTCGGCGCCCTCGAAGAGGATCTGCTGCTCGATCTGGTCGGCGCACCAGCGGCCGAAGGCCTCGGGGTCGTCGCCGTGGATCGGGGCGCGGTAGATGTTGGTGTTCGGCACCTTGTGCGCGCCGGGGACCAGCGGCTCGAAGGGGGCCTTCAGGGCCGGCAGGCCGGTGATGGACAGGGCGCCCTGCGGGGTGCCGTGGTAGGCGACCGCACGGGAGATGACCTTGTACTTGGTGTGCTTGCCCTGCAGCTTGTAGTACTGCTTGGCGAGCTTCCACGCGGTCTCCACGGCCTCACCGCCACCGGTGGTGAAGAAGACCTTGTTCAGGTCGCCGGGGGCGTAGTCGGCGAGGCGCTCGGCCAGCTCGACGGCCTTGGGGTGCGCGTACGACCACACGGGGAAGAACGCGAGCTCCTGGGCCTGCTTGTAGGCGACCTCGGCCAGTTCCTTACGGCCGTGACCTGCGTTGACCACGAACAGTCCGGCGAGACCGTCCAGGTAGCGCTTGCCCTTGTCGTCGAAGATGTAGGTGCCCTCGCCCCGCACGATGGTGGGGACGGGGGAGTTCTCGTACGACGACATGCGGGTGAAGTGCATCCACAGGTGGTCGTACGCGGTCTTGGAGAGGTCCTGGCTCACGGGCTATCGAGTTCCCCACATGTAGGTCTGCTTCTTCAGCTTCAGGTAAACGAAGCTTTCGGTGGATCGCACGCCGGGGAGCGCGCGGATCTTCTTGTTGATCGTCTCCAGCAGGTGGTCGTCGTCCTCGCAGACGATCTCCACCATCAGGTCGAACGAGCCCGCGGTCATGACCACGTACTCGCATTCGGCCATCTGGGTCAGTGCGTCGGCCACCGGATCGAGGTCTCCCTCGACGTTGATGCCGACCATGGCCTGGCGTCGCAGGCCCACGGTGAGCGGGTCGGTGACGGCGACGATCTGCATGACGCCCTGGTCGAGCAGCTTCTGCACGCGCTGGCGCACTGCTGCTTCCGACAGGCCCACGGCCTTGCCGATCGCTGCGTAGGGACGGCGCCCGTCCTCCTGCAGTTGCTCGATGATCGCCAGGGACACAGCATCGACCGAAGGGGACGGTTGTCTGTTCCTGGAATCTGCGCTTCGACTGACCACGACTTCACTGTGCACGAGGAGTCGTCTGTTCCGCAAGACGGAATCGATGAAATCCGTTGTCTGTGACTGTGGATCTCACTGATTTCGTAGTTCGTGGCGTCTGGCCCTGTCGAAAGCGTCCGCCGAGGGGCTAGGCTTGGGATTCGTCTCAATCGTTGGACATGTGATCAGGAGTGTGGCTGTAGTGACCACCGAACTGCGTCGTCTGCGCAACTACATCGGCGGAGAGTTCAAGGACGCCGCCGACGGGCGGACCACCGAGGTGGTCAACCCCGCCACCGGCGAGGTGTACGCCACCGCCCCGCTCTCCGGCCAGGCAGACGTCGACGCCGCCATGGCGGCGGCAGCGGCGGCCTTCCCGGGCTGGCGCGACACCACCCCGGCCGAGCGGCAGAAGGCCCTGCTGAAGATCGCGGACGCCTTCGAGGCGCGCGCGGACGAGCTCGTGGCCGCCGAGTCGGAGAACACGGGCAAGCCGCTGGGCCTGACGGCCAGCGAGGAGCTGCCCCCGATGGTGGACCAGATCCGCTTCTTCGCGGGTGCGGCCCGTCTCCTGGAGGGCCGCTCGGCCGGCGAGTACATGGACGGGATGACCTCGATCATCCGCCGTGAGCCGGTCGGCGTCTGCGCCCAGGTGGCGCCGTGGAACTACCCGATGATGATGGCCGTGTGGAAGTTCGCCCCGGCCATCGCCGCGGGCAACACCGTGGTGCTCAAGCCCTCGGACACCACCCCGGCCTCCACCGTCCTGATGGCGGAGATCATCGACTCGATCCTGCCCAAGGGCGTCTTCAACGTCATCTGCGGTGACCGCGAGACCGGCAAGGCCATGGTCGAGCACCGCACCCCGGCGATGGCCTCCATCACCGGCTCGGTCCGCGCGGGCATGCAGGTCGCCGAGAGCGCCTCGAAGGACGTCAAGCGCGTCCACCTGGAGCTCGGCGGCAAGGCCCCCGTCGTCGTCTTCGAGGACGCCGACATCGCCAAGGCCGTCGAGGACATCGCGGTCGCCGGCTACTTCAACGCCGGCCAGGACTGCACCGCCGCGACCCGGGTGCTCGTGCACGAGTCCATCCACGACGAGTTCGTCTCCGCGCTCGCCAAGGCTGCCGCGGACACCAAGACGGGCCAGCCGGACGACGAGGACGTGCTCTACGGCCCGCTGAACAACCCGAACCAGCTCAAGCAGGTCGCGGGCTTCATCGAGCGCCTCCCCGCCCACGCCAAGGTCGAGGCGGGCGGCCACCAGGTCGGTGAGAAGGGCTACTTCTACGCCCCGACCGTGGTCTCCGGCCTGAAGCAGGACGACGAGATCATCCAGAACGAGGTCTTCGGCCCCGTCATCACCGTCCAGTCCTTCGCCGACGAGGCCCAGGCCCTGGAGTACGCGAACGGCGTCGAGTACGCCCTCGCCTCCTCCGTGTGGACCAAGGACCACGGCCGCGCGATGCGGATGTCCAAGAACCTCGACTTCGGCTGCGTGTGGATCAACACCCACATCCCGCTCGTCGCCGAGATGCCCCACGGCGGCTTCAAGAAGTCCGGCTACGGCAAGGACCTCTCCGCCTACGGCTTCGAGGACTACACCCGCATCAAGCACGTCATGACCTCGCTCGACGGCTGATCCCCCCTCGGGGGGCCGCACCGGGCACCCGAGGATCTTGAAGGGGCGGGCAGTAGACAATGTGTCTATTGCCCGTCCCTTCGTGCGTACCCGAGGCTCTCCCCATGCCTGAACTCCCCTTCTCCCGCCGCGCGGTGCTGCGCGGCATCGGTGCCGCGGGCCTGACGGCCGCATCCCTCACCGGCTGCGGCGTGCCCGCCGCCTACGTCCCCGAGGGCCGACGGGGAGGGCAGGACCGCTCCGGCCGGGAGCGGAGCGTCTTCTTCTCCAACTGGCCGCTCTACATCGACACCGACGAGGAGGACGAGGAGCGCCGCCCGACGCTGGCCGCCTTCACGGAGCGCACCGGGATCGAGGTCCGGTACACCGAGGAGATCAACGACAACGACGAGTTCTTCGGCAAGGTCAGCCCTGCCCTGATGAACCACCAGGACACCGGCCACGACCTGGTGGTGGTCAGCGACTGGATGGCCGCCCGCTTCGTCCACCTGGGGTGGGCGCAGAAGATGGACCGCTCGGTGCAGCCGAACGTGGCCCAGCACCTCGACCCCCAGCTGCGCGCGCCCGCCTTCGACGAGGGCCGCGTGCACACCGTGCCCTGGCAGTCCGGGATCACCGGAATCGCCTACAACCGCAAGGTCCTGGGCCGGGAGATCAAGTCGGTGGCCGACCTGTGGCATCCGGACCTGGCCGGCAAGGTCACGCTGTTCTCCGGTCTCGACGAGTCTTTCGCCCTGCTGATGCAGGGCAACGGCGTGGACGTCACCCGGTGGACCGAGTCCGACTTCCACCGGATGTGCGACCAGGTGGAGCGCATGGTGAAGCAGAAGCACATCCGCCGCTTCACCGGCAACGACTACACCTCCGACCTGAGCAAGGGTGATGTGCTGGCCTGTCAGGCCTACTCCGGTGACGCCATCCAGCTCCAGGCCGACAACCCCGACATCGAGTTCGTCGTCCCCGAGGAGGGCGGCGAGCTGTGGGCGGAGAGCCTGCTCGTCCCCAACCTCGCCCGGCACAAGGCCAATGCCGAGGCCCTGATCGACCACTACTACGCCCCGGAGGTGGCCGCGGAGCTCGCCGCCTCCGTCAACTACGTCTGCCCGGTGCCGGCCGCCCGTGAGGTCCTGGCCGCCTCCGCCGACCGGGAGACCGCCGAACTGGCCGAGAACCCCCTGATCTTCCCCGACGAGGAGATGCGCAGGCGCCTCGCGGTGGCCCGGGACATCTCCTCGGCCGAACGCCGCTCCCTCGCCAGGCGCTGGAACGCCCTCGTCGGGGTGTGACCACCGCCATGCGGCAAGATCTGAACATGTTCAGGATTTTGGCTGAACGCGTTCAGAAACGGGCGTAGGCTGCCGTGCATGAGCGAGAGAAGCGCCCTCGAACGGCGGATCCGTGTCTGGCTGGTCCTGTTCACCGTCTGCCTGGCCCTGAGCGGACTCACGGCCTTCCCACTGGTCAGTGAGCTGCACTGGGCCAACTCCCTGATGGCGAACGACTGGCTGCGGCGCGTCGGGGCCGGCCTGGACCAGGCGGATGCGGACTACCCCTTCCTCCTCTACGGCACCGACTGGCTCGCCTTCGCCCACCTGGTCATCGCGGTGTTCTTCTACGGGGTCCATCGCGACCCCGTCCGCAACATCTGGATCGTCGAAGCCGGCATGATCGCCTGCGCCGGGGTGATCCCGCTGGCGCTGATCTGCGGCCCCATCCGCGGCATCCCCTTCGGCTGGAGCCTGATCGACATGTCGTTCGGCGTGTTCGGAGTCATCCCCCTGCTGGTCCTGCGCCGGATGATCAAGCGCCTTGAGGCCATGCCTACTTCTTGAAGGCGGCCATCACGATGCCGAACGCCACCTTGTTCATCTCCTGGCCCTTGGCGTCCGTGGAGTTGACCGAGTAGACCAGCGTGCGGGAGAGGTCGCGTGTCCCGCCGATCACCGTGCTGTAGCCGTACCGCGAGCCCGTCTTGCCGTACGCCACCGTGCCGTCGGGTAGCACGAACCGCTTCAGGCCCGCCGTCTGCACCGCGTCCTCCCCGCTCTCGAAGTCCTTCACCGCGGGCACCGTGAACATCTCCTCCAGCTGCGCCTTCGGCACCAGCCGGCCCGAGAACAGGGCCATGGTGAACTTCTCCAGATCCGCCGTGGTCGATATCAGGTCCCCCGCAGCCCAGTTGGACCAGGAGTTCCACTCGCTGACATCGACCAGCGAGGTATCTCCGCCGGGCCGCCCCACCGCCTGGTAGCCGTGGTTGTACGGCCCCGGTATGCGGTTCTGCGCCGGAGACGGGAATGACGTGTGGTGCAGACCCAGGGGTTCGAGGATCCGCGCGGACACGGCCTTCTCGTACGTGGTCCCCGTCAGCTTCTCGATCAGCACGCCCAGGACCGTGTAGTCGATGTTGAGGTAGTGCTGCTTCTCGCCCGGCCGGAACTCCGGCCCCTTGGCCACCGCACCGGCGATCAGCGCGTGCGGGTCGACCACGTCGAAGCGGTGGGCGTACTGCGCCTCGAAGGAGTCCCCCGGGCCGTCGGCAGGCCGGATGCCGCTCGTGTAGTTCAGCAACTGCCGCACGGAGACCGGCTCGAAGCCGCCCGGGCCCTGCGGCAGCAGCCCCGGCAGGTACCGCTGCACCGGCTGGTCCAGGTCGACCTTCCCCTCGGCGGCCAACTGGAGCACCACCGCCGCCGTGAACGTCTTGGTCACCGAGCCCGCCCGGAACCGGGCCTGCGCCGACGCAGGCCGTCCCGTACGGATGTCGGCGACCCCGGAACTGCCCTGCCAGCTCCCGCTCGTACCCCCCACGCGGACCAGCGCCGCCGTGGCGTCCCCGCTGCCCGCCCCGACGCCGGCGAGCGCCTTGCGCAGCGCCGCCGCATCCGGCGGCGCCCGGAACACCGGCTGCTCGGCCCCGGCGGACACCGGGACGGGCGCCGCGGCCGGCCTCGGCGCGGCATTGGCGACGGCCGGACCAGCCGCCACTCCCAGGACCAGAGCGGTGGCGATCAGCGTGCGCATCCTGACCTTCATGACGGGAACCCCCTGTGAGCCATCCGGGCCCCTGCGGCCCCGATGACTCAATGCTGCAGGTCAGAGCCCCCGGCGCGGATCACCAGCGAGAGGGATCTTCACCGGTACGACAACTCACCGTCGCGAGGGATCCGACCGCCGTACCTCACTCCCCAGAGGGAGATACCTCCGCGCCACCCACCGCCTGCTGCTCCTCGACGGCCACCCCGGCCGTTATCAGGCCCGTCTCGTACGCGCAGATCACCGCCTGGATCCGGTCCCGCAGCCCCAGCTTCGCCAGCACGTTCCCCACGTGCGACTTCACCGTGTGCTCGCTGACCACCAGCGCCGCCGCGATCTCCGCGTTCGACAGCCCCCGCCCCAGGTGCAGCAGCGTCTCCCGCTCCCGGGCCGTCAGCACCTCCAGCCGCTGCGCCGGCAGCACGGCCGCCGCGGCCGGCCGCGCCGTCGCAGCCGTGTACTCCTCGATGAGCCGCCGGGCCACCGAAGGGGCCAGCAGCGAATCGCCCGCCGCCACCACCCGTACGGCATGCACCAGATCGTCCCGCCGCACGTCCTTCAGCAGGAACCCGCTCGCCCCCGCGTGCAACGCCTCGTACACGTACGCGTCGGAGTCGAAGGTCGTCAGCATCACCGTCCGGCACGCGGTCTGCGCCGTGATCGTCCGGCATGCCCCGATCCCGTCCAGCAGCGGCATCCGGATGTCCAGCAGCGCCACGTCCGGGGCCAGTTCCCGCACCGCCGCAACCGCAGCGGCGCCGTCCCCCGCCTCCGCGACGACCTCGATGTCCTCCTGCGCGTCCAGGATCATCGCGAACCCGCTGCGCACCAGCTCCTGGTCGTCCGCCACCACCACACGGATCGTCAACACCCCACCTCCTCCGGCGAGGTTACAAGCGACAGTTCCACCCGGAAGCCGCGCCCGCCCGGCCCCGGACCGCAGACCGCCGTGCCGCCGTGCGCCGCCGCCCGCTCCCGGATCCCGATCAGCCCGTGCCCGCCGCGGTGACCCCCGGCACCCGGGCCTCCCCGCCCGTCGTCCACCACCGCCACCCTCAACTCCCGCGGCCCGTACTCCAGCAGCACGGACACCCGGGACGCCCGGGCGTGCTTCACCACGTTCGTCAGCGCCTCCTGCACCACCCGGTGCACCGTCGCCTCCAGCGCCGCCGGCAGCCCGCGCACCGTCCCCGTCCGCTCGTACACCACCTCCAGGCCGCTGCCCCGGACCCGCTCCAGCAGCCCCGGCAGCTCCGCGATCCCGGGCTGCGGCGCGCGCGGGGCCGCCGCTTCCTCGGTCCGCAGCACCCCCAGCATCGTGCGCAGCTGCGCCATCGCGTCCCGCCCGGTCTCGGCGATCGCGTCGAAGGCGGCCTCCGCCCGCTCGGGGGCCCGCCGTACCGCCACCGGACCCGCCTCCGCCTGCACGATCATGATGCTGACCGCGTGCGAGAGGACGTCGTGCATCTCCCGCGCGATCCTGGCGCGTTCGCGCGCCGCGGCCTGTTCCGCCTCGATCCGGTTCGCCCGCTCCAGCTGGGCCGCCCGGTCCTCCACCGCCGCCGTGTACGCCAGCCGTGTGGCCTGCAGCCGCCCCAGCACGGCGGCCGCCCCGAACACGAACAGCGCGAACAGCAGCTCCTTGGCGGTCCGGGTGTGGACGGCGACCGAAGCGAAGATCACCACCGTCACCACCCCGGCCATGACGAGGCGCACCCGCGCCGTGCACAGCAGCGCGATCGTGTAGACGGCGACCAGCGCGGCGTACGGCAGCGGCTGCCCCGGACCGTCCAGGGCCAGCCGGTAGAGCGAGCCCGCCGCCATCACCCCGAAAGCCACCGCCACGGGTGCCCGCCGCCGCCACACCAGCGGCAGGTTCATCAGCGTGGTCAGCAGGTACGCCGCCCAGGTCGCCGGGGACTCGCGCGGATCGCGCGGCACGACGAACGGGATCGTCGTCGCCCCCTGCACCAGCAGCGTCAGCCCCAGGTCCTGCCACCGCGGATCGGCGCGCCGGATCCGCTCCCCGAGGGTGCGTATCACCGGCCGAGCCCGGCCCGTACGGCGGACAGCGCGTCGATCCGGTTCGTGGTCACCGAGTCCGCCCCCGCCTCGATCACCCTGCGCATCGACCGCTTCGTGTCCGCCGTCCAGGCCGACACCAGCAGGCCGTCCCGGTGCAGGGCGTCCGTCAGCTCCCGGCTGACCAGCCCGAAGCGGTAGTTGAGCCACCGCGGCGCCACCGCGTCGATCAGCACCCGGCGCGGCGGGGACAGCGTGGTCCACGTCAGGGCGATCTCCGCACCCGGATCGGCGGCGCGCACGGCCAGCATGCCCGCCGGACCCGCGCAGTAGTACGTGCGCTCGCGCGCCCCGCACTCGCGCACCTGCCCGACGACGGTCCGCACGGACTCGTACGTGGCACCCGGCAGGTCGATCAGCACCCGCCCCGAGCCGGCCGCCGCCAGGGCCTCGCGCAGGGTCGGGACCCCGCCCTGCGTCAACTCCTTGAGCTGCGGGGCCGTGACGGCGTCGAGGCGCACGTCATGGCCCCACAGCCGCTGGAGCGTGTCGTCGTGGAGGAGCACGGCCTCGCCGTCGCGGGTCAGCCGTACGTCGATCTCGACCGCGTCCGCTCCGCGGGCGAACGCCGAGCGGATCGAGTCCAGGGTGTTCTCGCGGACACGGTAGGGATCACCGCGGTGGGCGACGGCAGTCAGGGGGGTGCGCATGGCCCCCATTCTGCGCAGGCGTCAGCGCGCGAGCCAGGCGGCGGTGTACGTGTCGATCTCCTCCTTGATGCGGGCCTTTCCGGCCTCGTCCAGGAAGGAGGCCTCGACCGCGTTCTTCGCCAGCTGCGCGAGACCGCGCTCGTCGAGGTCGAGGAGCCGGGCGGCGACCGCGTACTCGTTGTTGAGGTCGGAGCCGAACATCGGCGGGTCATCGCTGTTGATGGTGACGAGCACGCCCGCCTGCACCATCTCCTTGACGGGGTGGCGCTCCAGGTCGGTCACCGCGCGGGTGGCGATGTTCGAGGTGGGGCACACCTCCAGCGCGATGCGGTGCTCGGCGAGGTACGCGAGGAGAGCGGGGTCCTGGGTGGCGCTCGTGCCGTGGCCGACGCGTTCGGCGCCGAGCTCGCGGATGGCGTCCCAGATCGTCTCCGGGCCCGTGGTCTCGCCGGCGTGCGGCACGCTGTGCAGGCCGGCGGCCCGGGCGGCGTCGAAGTACGGCTTGAACTGCGGTCGCGGGACACCGATCTCGGGGCCGCCGAGGCCGAAGGAGACCAGGCCCTCGGGGCGCAGGTCGACGGCGAGGCGGGCGGTTTCGGCGGCTGCTTCCAGCCCGGCCTCGCCGGGGATGTCGAAGCACCAGCGCAGGATGACGCCGAGCTCGGCCTCGGCGGCCTTGCGGGCGTCCTCGATGGCCTCCATGAAGGCGTTCTCGTCGATGCCGCGGCGGGTGGACGAGTAGGGGGTGATGGTCAGCTCGGCGTAGCGGATGTTCTGCCGGGCCATGTCGCGGGCGACTTCGAAGGTGAGCGTGCGGACGTCGTCGGGGGTGCGGACCAGGTCCACGACGGACAGGTAGACCTCGATGAAGTGCGCGAAGTCGGTGAAGGTGAAGTAGTCGGCGAGCGCCTCGGGATCGGTGGGGACCTTCGAGTCGGGGTGGCGGGCGGCCAGTTCGGCCACGATGCGGGGGGAGGCCGAGCCGACGTGGTGGACGTGGAGTTCCGCCTTGGGCAGCCCCGCGATGAAGGGGGTCAGGTCGGACATGGGGAAGCCTCCGGAAGGGCGCGCGGTGCGGACAGATCGGGCCTCATCGTAGGCAGCCCGGGGGCTGTCGGCGGCAGCGCATAGCATGGCCGTACGAGAAGGGGGAGCCGCATGACCGACCAGAGCCCCGAGGCGAGGGATCCGTGGGCGCCGCCGGAGCGGCCGGCGGCGCAGCCGGGGCGGCCGCAGGCCGCCCAGGGCACGCCGGGTCCGCCGAGCGTGCACGACCAGGCCACGATCGCGGGGATGCCGGGTGCCGGGCAGCCGCCCGGGCCCATATCCGGGCCCGCGCCGATATCCGCGCCGGGAGCGGCGCAGCAGCCGCCCGCCTACGGGTACCCGGCTCAGCCGGATCCGGCGGGGTACGCCCACCCCGGGCCCCAGCCGGCCCCGCAGGGCTACGGCGGCTATCCGGGCTATCCGGGATACCCCGGCTACCCCTTCCAGCAGCAGAAGAGCAACGGGTTCGGGATCACCGCCCTCGTCCTCGGCATCATCGGCGTGGTCACCTGCTACCTGGGCCTCCTGTTCGGCGTCCCGGCGGTCATCTTCGGCGTCCTGGGCCGCGGCAAGGCGCGGCGCGGCGAGGCCGACAACGACGGCATGGCACTGGCCGGCATCATCCTGGGCGCGGTCGGCATCCTCATCAGCATCCTGATGATCGTGCTCGTGATCGCCGGTGTCATGCTCAGCGACTCCTCGGGAACCGGCTCCGACCACGACAGCCCGTACGGGAACTCCCGGGTCCGCGAGCGGATCTGAGCCGACGGCACCCGGCATCACCCTCCCGTTACCCGGCGGGGTTCCGGGTGCAGACGGGGACCTCCCGCGGCACCAGGGCGGTCGGATCGCCCCGCAGCGGTGGCTGGCCTGCCCGTCGGTGACGATCACAACCAGGTCGTGACCCTTGAAGGGCCGGCGCACGGCCTGGGAGGTGCGGGTGCCGGCCAGGTCCGCGAACCGCTCCGGCCTGAGCCGTGAGCGGTCCGACGGCGGCGACGCCATCGCGCTGGACCGGTCGACGAGCTCCGGCGTCCGGCCCGGCGCCAGCTCCAGGCGTCACCCCCAGCGCAGCGGGGGCGTGCCGGTAGGCGGCCGGAGCGCAGGTTGCGCAGCAGCGCCATCGGGCCCGTGGACGGACGACCGCCTCCCAGGCGGCCGCGTCCAGTGCGCTCCGGTACCGAAGGCGGCCACGGCGAGCAGGAACAGCTCCGAGGACGTGTTGCCGGGCGGGCTTCCGAGCTGCTCCAGCGGCCGTGCCCGGGCGGGATCCGAACCCGCGGCCTCCTGGTCCCCGAAGTGACCGGCGCCTGCGCACCGGCCCCCGAACCCGTGGCCGCCCCGACAGTGGACGCAGGTCACGCCTGCGCACCTGGACGACGCCTCGGCCGGGCGGCCCCTCCGGGGCGTCGTCCGGTGTCTACGCTGCCGCCCGCAGCCGGTCCCTGGCCTCCATCAGGGCGAAGCCCAGCAGGTTCAGGCCGCGCCAGCGGGAGGGGTCCAGGGTGCGCTCGTCGTCGGCCGCCAGCCCGATGCCCCAGATGCGGTCCAGCGGGCTGGCCTCCACCAGCACCCGGTCCCCGGTGGACAGCAGGTAGGAGCGCAGCGCCGGCGTCGAGCCGAACTTGTGGACGCTGCCCTCCACCACCAGGGCGAACCGCTCGCGCTCCCAGACCGCCTCGTCGAAGCCGCGCACCAGCCGCCCGGCCTTCTTGGCCTCGGCCGGACTCCCGGCCTCCACGGCGGCGCGCTCGGCCTGCGCGTCCCCGAACAGCCGCGCCTTCCCGGCCATCATCCAGTGCTCGGCGGTGTCATAACGGACATCACCCACAGTGAAGGGAGAGGGCCACCACTGGCTCATACAGCTCGGCCCCAGCGTCCCGTCGGGCCGCGGACGGTGTCCCCAGAACGGCAGGTACTTCACCCGCTCACCGCGGCTGACCTGCTCGATCAACTTGTCGATCATCTCCATGCACGCGAGTCTTGCAGTCGCCACGGACACTTCGTACGGGATTTGAGGTGTCCCTCGACACATGGTCGACCGATTCCGTCGCGTAATCAAAAGGCAACAACGGAATCACTTGGCGGTGGGGAACACCTCTGCCAGGATCGGCAATCAATTCGAGCTGAAGCTACGGAGAGCGTGAGAGCGTCATGGGTAATCGCTTCCAGGTCAAGGACCGCTTCGCAGACGGCGCGCAGTACATCGACGGGCAGCTCAGGCCCGGCACCTCCGGACGGTCGCACACCATCGTCGACCCGGCCACGGGCGAGCAGGTGCTCACCTACGAGCTCGCCTCCACCGCCGATGTCGACGAGGCCGTCGCCGCCGCCAAGCGGGCCTTCCCCGCCTGGTCGGCAGCCACCCCGGGCGAGCGCTCGGACGCCCTGCACCGGCTGGCCGCCGTGCTCGCCGAGCAGGCCGAGGACTTCGCGTACGCCGAATCCCTCCAGTGCGGCAAGCCGATCAAGCTGTCCACGGAGTTCGACGTCCCCGGGACCATCGACAACACCGCCTTCTTCGCGGGGGCGGCCCGCCACCTCCAGGGCCAGGCGGCCGCCGAGTACTCCGGCGACCACACCTCCTACGTCCGCCGCGAGGCGATCGGGGTCGTCGGCTCCATCGCCCCGTGGAACTATCCGCTCCAGATGGCGGCCTGGAAGATCCTCCCGGCCGTCGCCGCCGGGAATACCATCGTCCTCAAGCCCGCCGAGCTCACCCCCCTCACCTCGCTGATGTTCGCCCAGGCGGCCAAGGAGGCGGGCCTACCCGACGGTGTGATCAACATCGTCACGGGCGCAGGCCGGGACGCGGGCGAGCACCTCGTCGGGCATCCGGACGTGGTCATGACCTCCTTCACCGGTTCCACCGCCGTCGGCAAGCGCGTCGCCGAGATCGCGACCGCCACCGTCAAGCGGCTCCACCTGGAGCTCGGCGGCAAGGCGCCCTTCCTCGTCTTCGACGACGCCGACCTGGAGGCCGCCGCGCACGGCGCCGTCGCCGCCTCCCTCATCAACACCGGCCAGGACTGCACCGCCGCCACCCGCGCGTACGTCCAGCGGCCCCTGCACGACGCCTTCGTCGCCCGCGTCGCCGCGCTCATGGAGACCGTCCGCCTCGGCGACCCCTTCGACACGGCCACCGACCTCGGCCCGCTGGTCTCGCACGCCCAGCGCGACCGGGTCGCCGGCTTCGTGGAGCGGGCTCGCACGTACGCCACCGTGGTCACCGGCGGCGAGGTTCCCGGAGGGGGGCTGGAGGAGGGGGCCTACTACCGGCCTACCCTGATCACCGGCGCCGCCCAGGACAGCGAGGTCGTCCAGTCGGAGATCTTCGGTCCGGTCCTGGTCGTCCTGCCCTTCGACACCGACGACGAGGGCATCGCGCTGGCCAACGACACCCCGTACGGACTGGCAGCCTCCGCCTGGAGCCGGGACGTCTACCGGGCGAACCGCGCCACCCGCGAGATCAAGGCGGGCTGCGTCTGGGTGAACGACCACATCCCGATCATCAGCGAGATGCCCCACGGGGGCTACAAGGCCAGCGGCTTCGGAAAGGACATGAGCGCCTACTCCTTCGACGAGTACACGCAGGTCAAGCACGTCATGTACGACAACACTGCGGTCGCCGCGAAGGACTGGCACCGCACGATCTTCGGGGACCGATAGCCACCACCGCCGTTCGACCAGCGGCCCACCTCCCGAAAGGGCACAGCGCATGGAGCAGTTCGAGCCCGACCGCCTCTCGGCGGCGCAACTCGCCGCGATGCGGCGCAGCCTCACCAGCGGGCGCGGCGCCCTCACCCGCCGCTCACTGCTGCGCGCCTCCGGTGTCGGGGCGCTCACCCTCGGTGGCCTCGCCTCCCTGTCCGCCTGCGGCATTCCGCCGGCCCAGCGCGCGGGGGACTCGGCGGCGGCCTCCGACGACCACTCGGCACAGGAGAAGGAGATCAACTTCTCCAACTGGACCGAGTACATGGACATCAGCGACGACGAGAAGACCCACCCCACGCTGGAGGAATTCACCAAGCGGACCGGGATCAAGGTCAAGTACACCGAGGACATCAACGACAACGTCGAGTTCTTCGGCAAGATCCGCCCGCAGCTCGCGGCCGGCCAGGACACCGGCCGCGACCTGATCGTCGTCACCGACTGGCTCGCCGCCCGCATCATCCGGCTCGGCTGGGCCCAGAAACTGGACCCCTCCCACCTCCCGCACGCCTACGCCAACCTGATCCCGCAGTTCCGCAACCCCGACTGGGACCCGGGCCGCGCCCACAGCTACCCGTGGACCGGCATCGACACCGTCATCGCCTACAACGCCAAGGCCACCGGCGGCAAGAAGGTCGACTCCGTCACGCAGCTGCTCGACGACCCCTCCCTCAAGGGCCGGGTCGGCTTCCTCACCGAGATGCGCGACAGCGTCGGCATGACCCTGCTCGACCAGGGCAAGGACCCGGCCACCTTCACCACCGCCGACTTCGACGCGGCCATCGGCCGGCTCCAGAAGGGCGTGGACACCAAGCAGATCCGCCGCTTCACCGGCAACGACTACACCTCGGACCTCGACAAGGGCGACCTGGCGGCCTGCCTGGCCTGGGCCGGCGACGTCATCCAGCTCCAGGCAGGCAACCCGGACATCAAGTACGCGATCCCCGCCCCCGGTTACATCACCTCCAGCGACAACCTCCTGGTCCCCGCCAAGGCCCGGCACAAGGCCAACGCCGAGAAGCTCATCGACTTCTACTACGAGCCGCCGATCGCCGCCCAGCTGGCCGCCTTCATCAGTTACGTCTGCCCGGTCGAGGGCGTCAAGGAAGACCTTGCCAAGATCAACCCTGAGCTCGCGGACAACCCCCTGATCATTCCGGACAAGGCGATGTCCGCCAAGGCGCACGCCTTCCGCTCCCTCACCAGCGAGGAGGAGACCGCGTACGAGGAGAAGTTCGCCAAGCTCATCGGAGCATGACGCACACCCCCGTACCGGTAACCGCACTCCGCCCCTTGTGACGACACCACCACCGAAGGCCCAGGTCCATGACTGACAAGACCGCGGGCGGCGACGTCCGCCTCGCCGGGATCAGCAAGCACTACGGCACGTTCACCGCCGTGCACCCGCTGGATCTCACCATCCCCCAGGGTTCCTTCTTCGCCCTGCTCGGCGCCTCGGGCTGCGGGAAGACCACCACCCTGCGCATGATCGCCGGTCTGGAGGAGCCCTCCACCGGCACCGTCCACCTCGGCGAGCGCGAGGTCACCCACCTGCCGCCCTACAAGCGCCCGGTCAACACGGTCTTCCAGAGCTACGCACTGTTCCCGCACCTGAACATCTACGAGAACGTGGCCTTCGGACTGCGCCGCCGCGGCATCAAGTCCGTCAAGAAGCAGGTCGAGGACATGCTCGAACTCGTCGAGCTCGGCCAGTTCGCCCAGCGCAAGCCCCACCAGCTCTCCGGTGGCCAGCAGCAGCGCGTCGCCGTCGCCCGCGCGCTCATCAACCACCCGCAGGTGCTCCTGCTCGACGAGCCCCTCGGCGCCCTCGACCTCAAGCTGCGCCGCCAGATGCAGCTGGAGCTCAAGCGGATCCAGACCGAGGTCGGCATCACCTTCGTGCACGTCACGCACGACCAGGAGGAGGCCATGACCATGGCCGACACGGTCGCCGTGATGAACGCCGGCCGGGTCGAGCAGCTCGGCGCGCCCGCCGAGCTCTACGAGAACCCGCGCACCACCTTCGTCGCCAACTTCCTCGGCACCTCGAACCTCATCGAGGCCGAGGTGCTGGAGGCCGGCAGCGCCGACGTCGCCGTCTCCAGTGCGGGCACCAAGCTCCGGCTGCCCGCGGCCCGCTGTTCGACCACGCCCAAGGCCGGCGGGAAGCTGCTGGTCGGCGTGCGTCCGGAGAAGATCTCCCTGGTCCCCGCGGCCGAGGAGGGCACCATCGCCGCCGGCCGCAACAAGGTCCACGGCCGCATCGCCGACTCCTCCTTCATCGGCGTCTCCACGCAGTACGTGATCGACAGCCCGGTCTGCCCCGAGCTGGAGGTCTACGTCCAGAACATCGAGCGCGACTCCCGCCTCACCCCCGGCGCCCAGGTGGTCCTGCACTGGAACCCGGAGCACACCTTCGGCCTCGACGCCGCCCAGAACATCGACGCGGGCATCGAGACGGTCGAGGAGAGCGCATGACCGCCCCCGTCGCACTGCCCGAGGTCGCCGCGGGTGAACCCCCGGCGCACAGGCCCTCCCGGCGCAAGCGGCTCGTCCCGTACTGGCTGCTGCTGCCCGGCATCGTGTGGCTGCTGGTCTTCTTCGTGCTCCCGATGGTCTACCAGGCCTCCACCTCGGTGCAGACCGGCTCCCTCGAAGAGGGCTTCGAGGTCACCTGGCACTTCCGGACCTACTGGGACGCCCTGGCCGAGTACTACCCGCAGTTCCTGCGCTCCCTGGCGTACGCCGGCACCGCGACCGTACTGTGCCTGCTGCTCGGCTACCCGCTGGCCTACCTGATCGCCTTCAAGGCGGGCCGCTGGCGCAACCTGCTGCTCGTGCTGGTCGTCGCGCCGTTCTTCACCAGCTTCCTGATCCGCACCCTCGCCTGGAAGACGATCCTGGCCGACGGCGGACCCGTCGTCGCCGTCCTGAACAAGATCGGCTTCCTGGACGTCACCGGCTGGCTCGGCATCACCCAGGGCGACCGGGTGCTGGCCACGCCGCTCGCCGTGGTCTGCGGTCTGACGTACAACTTCCTCCCCTTCATGATCCTGCCGCTCTACACCTCGCTGGAGCGCATCGACACCCGCCTCCACGAGGCGGCCGGGGACCTGTACGCCACGCCCGCCACCGCCTTCCGCAAGGTGACCTTCCCGCTCTCCATGCCGGGCGTGGTCTCCGGGACCCTGCTCACCTTCATCCCGGCGAGCGGCGACTACGTCAACGCCGAGCTGCTCGGCTCGACGGACACCCGGATGATCGGCAACGTCATCCAGTCGCAGTACCTGCGGATCCTCGACTACCCGACGGCGGCCGCGCTGTCCTTCATCCTCATGGCCATCGTGCTGATCATGGTCACCATCTACATCCGCCGCGCGGGGACGGAGGACCTGGTCTGATGCGTACGCTCACCGGCTGGCTGCGCCGCCACCTCGTCGTCCTCCTGGGGCTGTGCACGCTCGCGTACATGATCCTGCCGAACGTCGTGGTGACGGTCTTCTCCTTCAACAACCCCACCGGGCGCTTCAACTACGCCTGGCAGGAGTTCTCGCTGGACGCCTGGAAGGACCCCTGCGGGGTCGCCGACCTGTGCGGTTCCCTCTCCCTCTCGCTCCAGATCGCCCTGTGGGCCACCCTCGGCGCGACGGTCCTCGGCACGGCCATCGCCTTCGCGCTCGTCCGCTACCGCTTCCGGGCGCGCGGCGCGGTCAACTCCCTGATCTTCCTGCCGATGGCCATGCCCGAGATCGTGATGGCGGCCTCGCTGCTCGCGCTCTTCCTCAACATGGGCATTCAGCTGGGCTTCTGGACGATCCTGATCGCCCACATCATGTTCTGCCTCAGCTTCGTCGTCGCCGCCGTGAAGGCGCGCGTGCTGTCCATGGACCCGCGGCTGGAGGAGGCCGCCCGCGACCTCTACGCGGGTCCGGTGCAGACCTTCGTACGGGTCACCCTGCCGATCGCGGCACCCGGTATCGCGGCGGGCGCGCTGCTGTCCTTCGCGCTCTCGTTCGACGACTTCATCATCACCAACTTCAACTCGGGCAACACCGTCACCTTCCCCATGTTCGTGTGGGGATCGGCCCAGCGCGGTACGCCCGTGCAGATCAATGTCATCGGCACGGCGATGTTCGTCATCGCGGTGCTGGTGGTCTTCGCCGCCCAGCTGGTCGGCAACCGCCGCAAGAAGGCACAAGCCAAGTAACCCCGTAGGGAGTTGGAAGACATGGCCCCAGTCGCCATGCGAAGCGTTGCACAATCCCTTTCCGAAGCACTGCCGGTCTCGTACTGGCTGGACGACCCCGGCAAGCCCGCCGCGCAGCCGGCGCTGACCTCGGACGAGGCCTGCGACCTGCTGGTCATCGGCGGCGGGTACAGCGGGCTGTGGACCGCCCTGATCGCCAAGGAGCGTGATCCCGCACGCGACGTGGTCCTGATCGAGAGCAAGGAGGCGGGCTGGGCCGCCTCCGGGCGCAACGGCGGTTTCTGCGCGGCCTCCCTCACCCACGGCCTCGCCAACGGCCTGGCCCGCTGGCCCGCCGAGCTCGCCAAGCTGGAGGAGCTGGGCGCGCGCAACCTCGACGAGATCGAGGCGGCCATCGCCCGCTACGGCATCGACTGCGATTTCGAGCGCACCGGCGAGATCGACGTCGCCACCGAGCCCCACCAGGTCGGCGAGCTGCGCGAACTGTACGAAGAGGCCCAGAAGCTGGGCCTGGCGGGCGGCTCCCGCTGGCTGGAGCAGGGCGAGCTGCGCGCCGAGATCGACTCCCCGACCTTCCTCGCGGGCCTGTGGGACACCGACGGCGTGGCCATGCTCAACCCGGCCCGGCTCGCCTGGGGTCTGAAGCAGGCCTGTCTGGACCTCGGGGTGCGGATCTACGAGAACACCCGCGGCCTCTCGCTGGCCGCCTCCGGCGCCGGGATGGCGGTGCGCACCCCGTACGGGCGGATCTTCGCCCGCCGGGTGGCCCTCGGCACCAACATCTTCCCCTCGCTGGTGAAGCGGATCCGCCCGTTCACGGTCCCGGTCTACGACTACGCGCTGATGACCGAGCCGCTGACCGCCGAGCAGCTGGGGGCCATCGGCTGGAAGAACCGCCAGGGCCTGGGCGACAGCGCCAACCAGTTCCACTACTTCCGCATCACCCCCGACCACCGCATCCTGTGGGGCGGCTACGACGCCATCTACCCCTACCGCGGCAAGCTGGACTCCGAGTACGACCACCGCCCCGAGACCTACCTCAAGCTGGCGCAGCACTTCTTCACGGCCTTCCCGCAGCTGGAGGGCATCAAGTTCAGCCATGCCTGGGGCGGGGCCATCGACACCTGCTCGCGCTTCTCCGCCTTCTTCGGCACGGCGCACTCCGGCCGGGTCGCCTATGCCGCCGGCTACACCGGGCTCGGTGTCGGCGCCACCCGCTTCGGCGCGGAGGTGATGCTCGACCTGCTGGACGGAGCGCGCACCGAGCGGACCGAACTGGAGATGGTGAAGTCGCGCCCCATGCCGTTCCCGCCGGAGCCGTTCGCCTGGACCGGGATCACCCTCACGAAGTGGTCGCTGGCCCGCGCCGACGCCCGCGGAGGCCGGCGCAACCTCTGGCTGAAGGCCCTGGACCGCCTCGGTCTCGGCTTCGACAGCTGAGCAGCCGACCAGCTGAGCAGCCGAGCGCGCGGGGCCCGGGCGCGGGGGCGTACGCCGCCGCCCCGGCGGCGGTGGAAGCACAGCCCCCTCGGGGTCGCCCTGCTGCCCGCCGGCCGGCAGTGGGACGTGCTGATCCTGCCCGGAGAGCTGGGACGGGCCACGCTCGACGTGCTGCTGCTCCTGCGGGAGAGGCCCGGCCCGGTGCTCGCCGAGTCCGGTGACGGGCGGCTGGGCTTCTTCGTGCCCGCCGGGACGGCGTCCCGCTGGATCGCGACCGGCGTACGGGGGGCGGCGGCGCGGGAGCTGGATCGCGGTCCCGTACCCCGGCAGGGCGACGGGCGCGGTGCACTGGCGGGTGCTCCCGGACGGGCGCGGGACGCTCACGGACCCGGCGGTGCTGGAGCTCGCCATGCACGAGGCGGCGGCGCGGCCGGCGGGGGCGGAGCGCCGTACCCCGTGACGATCCGGCACGGCCGGACGTCAGTCCCCCGAGCAGCCGAATATCCCCACGTGGGTGGGCTCGTCCCCCGCGTACAGGAGGACGTACCGCCCGGTCCACCGCATGCGGCACTCGCCGATCAGGCTCCGCTGGTACTCCTCGTGGGTCGTCGACGCGTTCGCCGCCGCCAACACCTCCCGGTACCGCCCCACCGTCGGCCGGTCCGTGCCGAAGTGGTGGACGGCGCGGTCGGTGGCGAGGGGGCGCAGGGTGGCGAAGTCCCCGTTCTCGTGGCGCGGGGCGTCGGGGCTGGGGACGACCCGCTCGATGTCGAGGATCGAGTGGGTGCCCTCCTCGCCCATGAACTCCTCGTCGGCGCGGAGTTCCGCGAGGCTCGCGTACGTCCGGCCGTCGCCGTACTTCTCGTCGAAGACCCGTGCCTGCAGGGCGGCGAACGACGCCTCGACGCTGCCTTCGTACTCCGTCACGTAGTCCCACCCGCTGGCACCCATCGCGCGCCGCCGCCTTCCGTAGAGGAGGAGTCCAAGATCGGCGCAAGGCTAGGCGGAGGGTCTGACACTGCGGTGCACGGCCCGGCGGACGGCCAGCAGCAGGGGCGTGCACAGCAGCAGGCTGGCCAGGACGTCCAGGGGCCAGTGCCAGCCGCGCAGCACCAGACCGGTGGCCGTCGCACCCGTCAGGGCGAGGGCGAGGGGCAGCGGCCAGCCGCGGCGGGCGTACGGGCGCACCAGCAGGGCCGCGCCGAGGTAGGCGACCGCCGCGGTGGCGGTGTGGCCCGAGGGGTAGTAGCCGGCCGCCCAGGGCTCCAGCGGCCCCGGCCGGGCGGTCCACTCCTTCAGCGGCACGATCACCGCCGGCACCAGCGCCATGGCCGCACCGGCCGTCAGGGCGCCGGCGCGGTGGCCGTGCCAGGCGGCGTACGCCATCGCCAGGGCCAGGACGGGTACGGCGACCGGGACGTTGCCGAGGTCGCTGAGGCGCTCGGTGACCGCGTCGGGAACCGTGCGCACCACCGCGCGGCTGAGGCTCTCGTCCGGCGCGAGCAGTGGACCCGCCGCCAGGACCTGCCAGGTCGTCACGACCAGGCCGAGCAGGGAGAGAAGGAGGAGAGTGGCCGGCCACCCCGGAACAGGGGGGATGGTTCCGGGGCGGCCGCCCTGACCGGGTTGCCGTGCGCCCCGGGGGGTTTGGGGCGGACGGCCGTCCGATCGGAGGTGAGTGTGCGCGAACGCATGCCCAGTGCGGCGCTGGGGAAGCCCGGTACTGGAGTCGCCCCCGGTTTCCCGGGAACGGGGTGTCTCACTCATCTGCAGAAACCGTACGGCAGCAGAAGGGGGACCGACAGCAGGATCGCGGTCCTGCCATCGGCCCCCCACATCTTCTTCACAGTGCCCGACCGTTACCGGCGGTACCGGTGGGTCCCTGTGTTCGGACGTTCGCTCAGATGCCCGCGAACGCGGCCTCGATGATGTCCAGGCCCTCGTTCAGCAGGTCCTCGCCGATGACGATCGGCGGCAGGAAGCGGAGCACGTTGCCGTAGGTGCCGCAGGTGAGGACGAGCAGGCCCTCGGCGTGGCAGGCCTTCGCGAGCGCGCCGGCCGCCTCCGGGAACGGGGTCTTGGAGACCGGGTCCTTGACGAGCTCGATCGCGATCATGGCGCCGCGGCCGCGGATGTCGCCGATGATCTCGTACTTCTCCTGCATGGCCGTCAGGCGGGCCTTCATGACGGACTCGATCTTCTTCGCCGCGGCGTTGAGGTCGAGATCCTTCATGGTCTCGATGGAGCCGAGCGCACCGGCGCAGGCCACCGGGTTGCCGCCGTAGGTGCCGCCCAGGCCGCCCGCGTGCGCGGCGTCCATGATCTCGGCGCGGCCGGTCACGGCGGCGAGCGGCAGACCGCCCGCGATGCCCTTGGCGGTGGTGATCAGGTCGGGGACGATGCCCTCGTCCTCGCACGCGAACCACTGGCCGGTGCGGCAGAAGCCGGACTGGATCTCGTCCGCGACGAAGACGATGCCGTTGTCGTTGGCGAACTTCACGATGGCCGGCAGGAAGCCCTTGGCCGGCTCGATGAAGCCGCCCTCGCCGAGGACCGGCTCGATGATGATCGCGGCGACGTTGTCGGCGCCGATCTGCTTGGTGATCTGGTCGATCGCCTGGGCGGCGGCCTCGGGGCCGCAGTTCTCCGCACCGGTGGGCCAGCGGTAGCCGTAGGCGACCGGGACGCGGTAGACCTCGGGGGCGAACGGGCCGAAGCCGTTCTTGTACGGCATGTTCTTCGAGGTCAGCGCCATCGTCAGGTTCGTACGGCCGTGGTAGCCGTGGTCGAAGACGACGACGGCCTGGCGCTTGGTGTACGAACGGGCGATCTTGACGGCGTTCTCGACGGCCTCGGCGCCCGAGTTGAACAGCGCGGACTTCTTCGCGTGGTCACCGGGGGTCAGCTCGGCGAGGGCCTCGCAGACCTCCACGTAGCCCTCGTACGGGGTCACCATGAAACAGGTGTGGGTGAAGTCGGCGAGCTGCGCGGACGCGCGGCGCACGACGGCCTCGGCGGAGGCGCCGACGGAGGTCACGGCGATGCCGGAACCGAAGTCGATCAGACGGTTGCCGTCGACGTCCTCGATGATGCCGCCACCCGCGCGGGCCGTGAAGACGGGCAGCACGGAGCCCACGCCGCCGGCCACCGTCTCCAGACGGCGGGCCTGCAGCTCCTGCGACTTGGGGCCGGGGATCGCGGTGACGAGCTTGCGCTCCTGCGGGACAGCGGTCATGGAGGGCTCCTGGGGGGTGGTTTCGGACGCACTTGTGTCTTTGTCCGCAGGCTAGGCCCGCCGGAGGGGGTCCTGCATGCTCCGTTCGGGAGTGGTGCCCGCGTGTCCTTGTCCGCGGCGGCCATAGGAAGGGCCTCGCGGCTGTCTTGTGGACGCTGCCGCGGTACGGGCCCCTCCCCGCCCGCCCGGCCACTACATTGATCTCGGCGCGAAGCAGCGCAGGCACGGGCAGGGGGCAGGGGTTTCATGGACACCGACGGCACGCACGGCACCGACGAGAAGCGGCCGCCGCGCACCGGGCACGTCCCCCGGCCGGCGGCGCCGCCGGGACTTCCGCCCAGGCCCGCCCACGCCCCGGCCGCCGGCCCCGGCCTGGCCGAGTGGCTGCGCACGGCCCGGCCTGCCGCCGAGCCCGGCATCTGGCGCTACGGCCACACGCCCCGCGCCGCCCAGGAGTCCCCGGAGGTGCCCGACCGGGCCCTGCTGAGCGGCGCCGTCATCTCCTTCCTCGCCTGCGTCCTGGTCTGGTCGCTGATGCGCAACGGCTACCTGCCCTACTGGGACGCGCCGGTGAAACTGTTCACCCCCAACGCCTGGTGGCAGGGGAACGGGGAACCCGTCCCCGGGTCGGGGGGCCAGCGCGCCAAACCCCTCTACGAAGGCCTCTTCGACGCCGCCCTGCTCTACGGCTTCGGCAGGCTCGGCAGCTGGCGGCCCGCCTGGAACCGCCTGATCGCAGCCCGCGGCCCCTGGTGGCAGGCCGCCGCCGCGGTCCCCCCGGCCTACCTGGCGGTCCTGCTCGTCCACCACTACCAGCTGCCGCTGCGCGACCTCGTCTACTCCTTCCTGCCCTTCGGCACCGACCAGGTCGCCAACCAGGAGCTCGTCACCGCCGCGGACACCGCCGTCGACGTGGCCGTCGTCCTGGCCTTCGCCTGGATCGGCGGGGTGCTCGGGACGCTCCGCCGACTGCGCACCCGCCCCGCCGGGACGGCCGCCCCGGGCGGCGCCGCCGCCGTCCCGGCCCCCTCCCGCCCGGCCGAGGACCCGGCCGGCTGGCCCGAGGTGCGGGCCGCCGGGCTCACCGAGGCCGCCGACCGGCTCGGCGCCGAAGCCGGGGCCGGGCGGATGAACGACGTCGACTACACGCGGATCCGGCGCGCCTGGGACTCCGTACGGGCCGACCCCTCGCGGACGGCGGCCTTCGCCGACGCGGTGCGGGCCCACGGCGCCGCCGCGTGCCTGCACCCCTCCAAGGCCCGCGACCTGCCCGTGCGGGCAGCCCGTCACGACCTGCTGACCCGGCAGGTCCTGCTCGGCGCGGTCGACGACAGCGAGCGCACCCCGTACGCCAGGCGCGGGACCCGGCTCGCCCTCGACCCCGGCGTGCTCGGCACCTCGCTGCTCGCCGTCGGCCCCTCCGGCGCGGGCAAGACCCGCCACCTCGTCCGGCCCGTCGTCGAATCGCTCGCCCTCCAGGCACTGGCCGGGCAGGCCGCCGTCGTCGCGGTCGCCTCGGCTGGCACGCAGCTCGGGCCGGACACCGCCTACGACGTGGTGGTCCGCGTCGGCGACCCCGACTCCGTCTACGACCTGGACCTCTACGGGGGTGCCACCGACCCGGACGAGGCCGCCGGCCTGCTCGCCGAGGCCTTCGTCGGCGACGTGCCCGGCCTCGACGTACGCCGGGCCGCGACGGCCCTCGCCCAGCTGCTCGGCCCGTTCCGGACGGCGTACGGCCGGTTCCCCGCCGTACCGGAGCTGCGCGAACTCCTCGACCAGGTGCCCGCCGCCCTCGACGCCCTGCGCGCCGCCCTGGAGGCCGCCGGGCAGCAGCCGATGCTGCGCGAGCTCGACGCCCGCGCCCGGCAGTACGGGGCCCAGGGGGATCCCGGTCCGGTGCTCGCCGACCGGGTGGCCCTCCTCGACCGGCCCGCGTTCACCGGGTTCTTCGACACCACCGGCGAGGGCCGGCCCTTCTCCCTGCGCACCCTGGAACACCCGCTGCGGGTCCGCGTCGACCTCCCCGAGCGCGCCCACGCCGACGCCTCCCGGATGCTGGCCCGCCTCCTGCTCGCCCAGTTCAACGCCGCCGCGGCGGCCCGCTCCGACCGCTCCCTCTTCGCCTTCCTGGCCCTCGACGACGCCTCGCACACCCTGACCGCCGAGACCGTGCGCGGCGTCCAGCGGCTGCGCTCGGCGAACGCGGGCGTCCTGCTGACCCTGCGGACCCTGGACGACGTACCCGAGGCGCTGCGCACCCCGCTGCTCGGGGCGGTCGGCTGCCGGATGGCCTTCTCCGGGGTCACCACCTGGGACGGCAAGCGCTTCGCCGAGGCCTGGGGCACCGAGTGGGTGGAGACCCGGGACGTCACCCACCGCACCGTCTTCGCCGACCAGTCGCTCACCCGGGCCATCCACGCCTTCCGCAAACTCGTCACCGGCAAGGCCGTCACCACCGACGCAGTGACCGTGCGCCAGGTGGAACGGGAGCGGTGGTCGGCCTCCGAGCTGGCCCACGCCGTGCCCCCGGGACACGCGGTGCTCTCCCTGACCTCGGTCCGGGGCGAACGGGCCGCTCCGCTGCTGGTCCGGCTGGCGGACACCGGCTGAGCCGACCCGTACGGGGTGGCAGAATCGAGGAAGGCCGTTCATACGACACGGCGAAATCCCTCCTCCCCGCTAAGGCAACCGTCACCGATGCCGCTCACGCTCGCCTCACTCGTCCAGCACTCGGCGCTCAAGCTCAGCGTCCGGGCGGGGGAGGGCCGCCTCGACACCCCCGTGCGCTGGGCCCACGTCAGCGAGCTCGCGGACCCCGTCCCCTACATGGAGGGCGGCGAACTGCTCCTGACCACCGCGATGAAGCTGGACGCGGAGGATCCGGACGAGATGCGCCGCTACGTACGCCGACTCGCCGCGGCCGGCGTCGTCGGCATCGGCTTCGCCGTCGGGGTCAACTACGAGTCCATCCCCCAGGCGCTGCTCGACGCCGCCCGCGACGAGGACCTGCCGCTGCTGGAAGTACCCCGCCGCACCCCCTTCCTCGCCATCAGCAAAGCCGTCTCCGCGGCGCTCGCCGCCGACCAGTACCGCGCGGTGACCGCCGGCTTCGAAGCGCAGCGGGAACTGACCCGGGCCGCCCTGTCCGCCGACGGACCGGCCGAACTGCTGGCGAAGCTGGCCGCGCACGTCCACGGCTGGGCCGCGCTCTACGACACCTCGGGCGCCGTCGTCGCCGCCGCCCCCGAATGGGCGGCGCGCCGCGCCGCCCGGCTGACTCCCGACGTGGAACGGCTGCGCGAACGCCCCGCCCCGGCGAGCGCCGTGGTCGGCGGCTCCGAGGACCGGGTCGAGCTCCAGTCGCTCGGCACCGGGCGGCGGGCCCGCGGGGCCCTGGCCGTCGGAACCGGCGCCCCCCTGGGCACCGCCGAGCGGTACGCCGTGCACTCCGCGGTGGCGCTGCTGACCCTCACCACCGAACGCTCCCGGTCCCTGCACGACGCGGAGTCCCGGCTCGGCGCGGCGGTACTGCGGATGCTGCTCGCCGGGGAGGCCGAGCACGCGCAGGAGGTGGCCGGCGACCTGTACGGGGCCCTGCTGGAGGCGCCGTTCCGGCTGATCGTCGCCGAGCCGGCGCTGCCCGGAACGGCCCAGCCCGAAGGGCTGGCCCTGCTCGCCGACACGGTCGAGTCCGCGGCCGCCCGGGCCGGTGAAACCCTGCTCGTGGTGCCCGAGCCGGGGCGGCTGGTGGTCCTCGCGGCCGACGGCGGCTCCGCGGTACAAGCCTGCGCGGACCACGCCGAGGCGCTGGAATCGCGGCGCGGCCGCGACGCGGTCGGTCCGGAACCGGACGAACTGGTGGTCGGCCTGTCCGCCCCCGCCGGGCCCGCCGGGGTCGCGGCCGCGTACAAGCAGGCCGACCAGGCCCTCGCCGTGGCCCGGCGCCGGGGCCGCCCCCTCGTGGAACACGAGGACCTCGCGGCGGGCTCCGTCCTGCCGCTGCTCGCCGACGAGGCGGTACGGGCCTTCGCCGACGGCACGCTCCGGGCCCTGCGCGAACACGACGAGAAGGGCCGCGGGGACCTCGTGGCCTCCCTGCACGCCTGGCTCTCGCGGCACGGCCAGTGGGACGCCGCCGCGGCCGACCTCGGCGTCCACCGGCACACCCTGCGCTACCGGATGCGGCGGGTCGAGGAGATCCTGGGCCGCTCCCTGGACGACCCGGACGTCCGCATGGAGCTCTGGCTCGCCCTCAAGGCCACCGGAACTCCCGCCTGACCGGAGCACGCACGCCCTGACGCCGCAACGGGTGCACGCCCACGACAGTGACAAAGCGGCGCGGCGGCGCCTTCGGGTACTCCACGCCGGACAAACCACGAAACCGGGCCGGAGTCCTACGGTGGAGGAGACAAGGACCCGCACACATCCGAAGGGCCGGGATTCGCATGACTTCCACCCACGCCTTCTGGCTCGCCGGCCGCCAGGCCACCGGCGACGCCGCCTTCGACGTCCACTCCCCGTGGGACAACCGGCTCGTCGGCACCGTCAGCGTGCCCACCGACGCCCAGGTCGAAGAGGCCGTGGCCGCGGCGCACGCCGTGACGGCGGAATTCTCCGCGACCCCCGCCCACGTGCGCGCCGCCGCCCTGGACCACGTGTCCAAGCGGCTCGCCGAGCGCACCGAGGAGATCGCCCAGCTGATCTCCGCCGAGAACGGCAAGCCCATCAAGTGGGCCCGCGGCGAGGTCGGCCGTGCGGTGTCCGTGTTCCGCTTCGCCGCGGAGGAGGCCCGCCGCTTCAACGGCGGAGAGGCCCAGCGCCTCGACACCGACGCCGGCGGTGTCGGCCGCCTGGCCCTGACCCGCCGCTTCGTCAAGGGTCCGGTCCTCGGCATCGCGCCGTTCAACTTCCCGCTCAACCTGTGCGCCCACAAGGTGGCCCCCGCCATCGCCGTCGGCGCGCCGATCATCCTCAAGCCGGCCCCGGCCACCCCGCTGTCCGGCCTGATCCTCGGCGAGCTGCTCGCCGAGACCGACCTCCCGGCCGGCTCCTGGTCCGTCCTGACCGTCGCCAACGACAAGATGCCGGCCCTGGTCCAGGACGAGCGCCTGCCCGTCATCTCCTTCACCGGCTCCGACAAGGTCGGCTACGCGATCCAGCAGTCGGTGCCCCACAAGCACTGCACCCTGGAGCTCGGCGGCAACGCCGCCGCCGTCGTCCTCGACGACTGGTCCTCCGAGGCCGACCTCGACTGGGCCGCGACCCGCATCGCGACCTTCTCGAACTACCAGGCCGGCCAGTCCTGCATCTCCGTGCAGCGCGTGATCGCCGACGCCTCGGTCTACGACCGCCTCGTCGAGAAGGTCGTCGCGAAGGTCCAGGCCCAGGTCACCGGCGACCCGAACGACGACGCCACCGACGTCGGCCCGCTCGTCTCCGAGGACGCCGCCAAGCGCGTCGAGTCCTGGGTCGAGGAGGCCGTCTCCGCCGGCGCCAAGCTCCTCACCGGCGGCAAGCGCGAGGGCGCCTCCTACGAGCCGACCGTCATCGCCGAGCTGCCCGCCGACACCACCCTCGCCCGCGAGGAGGTCTTCGGGCCGGTGCTGACGCTGCAGAAGGTCGAGAACACCGACGAGGCCTTCGCCGCCGTCAACGACTCGAAGTTCGGCCTGCAGACGGGCGTCTTCACCCGCAACATCCAGACCGCGTTCCGCGCCCACCGCGAGCTTGAGGTCGGCGGCGTCATCGTCGGCGACGCGCCGTCCTACCGCGCCGACCAGATGCCGTACGGCGGCGTGAAGCAGTCCGGTGTCGGCCGCGAAGGCGTCCGCTACGCGATGGACGACTACACGTACGAGCGAGTCCTGGTCCTGACCGGCCTCGACATCTGATTCGTACGGCCCACAAGCCGACGGCCGGAGCCTACTGTGCGGGGGCTCCGGCCGTCTTTCTTTTCACCCCATTCTGACCTGGGGGAATGGCCGGATCTTGGCTGGCTCCTATGGAGTAACGGAACACAAGGGCCACTCTCCCGGCCATGGCGGACGCCGATGCGTTAGACATCGGCCTGCGCTCGGGTCGCCCCCACGGTGAAGAGGCCCTGGACCTCCGGCAGGCGCTCGGTGTCTTCCTCCGCTTCGTCGAGCAGCCCAAGCGCCGTCGACCGGTCGCCGCCGGAAGCCGCCGAGTACGCGGCGGTCAACAGCAACGTGGTCCGTATTTCAACGACTGCGTCGTGCTGATCGAGGCGGGCACCGCGCTCCACATCGACCGACGTCGCGTGTAACTGACTGGTCAGCCGGACGCCGCGGGCCGGCGGCAGCGCTGCCGCGCGCTGCCACAAGTCCTCGACGTTGACCGACCCGCACTGGTGAATCACGTTCGCCCCCTCTCCAGCCCGCGGCAGCGTGTACCGGATGGCGGTGGTGCCGTGTCGGCGGTACCCAAGCTCCTTCCGCACCGGCACTCCAGGCGGCCGGCCGGGATGGCGACGGGAACGGGCCGCGATCGCCGTCTTCTCGTCGTTGGGCAGCAGCACCGCGCCATCGGGCGGGGCGAGGCAGAGGCCGCACATGTCGGCGACTCGGTCCCAGAAGCCCGGGGTGTCCCGCGGGTGAGCCGGCCCCCGGAGACACCGGCCCGCACCCGAGCCCCTCACTCCCGCGCAGGCTGCGGAGGCCGCCCGGCGGATCCGCACAGCCCACCCGCAACTGGCCGCAGCCTGGCTTCCATCCTGTTCACCGGCGCCTCGTTCCAGCAGGTCAAGCAACGCGCTGACCTGTCAACCCTCGCCACTCTCGGCAGCCTTGAACGCGCGTGTGAGGTGAAGTGCGTCACCGCGGCGCGAGTTGTGTCCCCCTTGTCCGATTGAGAGTTTGAACTGCCTAAAGGTGAGACGGTCGACTGGTCGAACGACACCGAGCTGGACCTCGGCAACCCGGGTACGAAGAACGCGGACGGCACCTTCCGCACCGCGCGTTCGTTCATCACCTGGAACACCGCGCCCATCGCGGACTCTCTGGTCTCCAGCGCGAGCCTGAGCCTGTGGAACTTCCACTCGGGCAACACCGACTGCGTCGCGCAGCCGTGGGAGGTCTGGGACGCCGGTACCCCGACCACCGCGTCGCGCTGGACGAACCAGCCGGTCATGAACACCAAGTACGCCACCTCCACCGAGACCCGTGGCAATCCCGGCTGCGCCTCGGCACCAGACGGCTGGATCAATGCCGACGTGACCACTCTCGTGCAGACCTGGGCGTCCGCGAAGGCTGCCCTGTCCAGCATGGGTCTGCGCGCCTCGTCGGAGTCGGTGATCGGGCAGTGGAAGCGAGTCAACTCGGCGAACGCCACGGCCAATCCGCCCAAGCTGACCGTGAACTACAACTACCGGCCGCAGACCGGTACGAAGCAGGAGGCCGGTCCTCCTTTCGTTCAGGACAAGACGCCGGCCTGGCGTGTCGACACGACGACGCCGACCCTGCGCGACACGTTCGCGGACAAGGACGGTGACCAGGTCAACGGCACCTTCCAGATCTTCGACGCGGCCACAAACACCCAGGTCGGCAATACCATGGTGTCGCCGTTCGTGCCCGCAGGCACCCCTGCCTCGGTCGTCGTACCCGCGGGCGTGCTCCAGCACGGGCACATGTACCGGTTCCGTACCTCGCCCTACGATGGAACGCACTACAGCGCCAGCTGGTCCCCGTGGTCCAACTGGTCCACCTTCACCGTCAGCCCGCTGCCCGACGCCCCGCAGGACCTCCAGGCCGGTGCACAGCAGACTTTGACACCCATCCTGTCCGCGATCGTCACGACCCCGGCACAGACCCGCGTGAGCGCCGAGTTCTCGTTCAAGGACTCGGCCGGCAACCCGGTACCCGGTCTGCCCCTGCCGCCCGTCTGGGTGGAGAGCGGCAGCCGAGCGGCCCTGGAGATTCCGGAGGGCAAGCTGACGGACGGCGCGAGCTACCGCTGGTCCGTCCGGACCTGCGACGGCGTCGGCTGCTCGCCGTGGTCGGCCGAGCAGAACCTGACGGTCCGCCTCCAGCCGCTGCCCACCATGCCGGCGACGCAGTCCCTGGTCGTCACCGGCTCGGCGCTGGCGGGAGTATCGGCCGCCACCGACTGCGACGCGGCCGGCTGCGCCACCGTACCGGGCGGCCGGCTCCGGGTCGGTCCGGCCGACGGGCACGTGTGGGCCACCCACCTGAAGGCGGACCTCGGCGCCCTGCCGAAGGGAGCCCGGCTCACCTCCGCCAAGCTGGCCCTGACCAGGGCCGACTGCACCACGCAGTGCGAGGTGCAGAAGCCGGGCGTGTACGAGCTGTCCGCCCCCTGGTCCCCCGCCCAAAGCGGCAAGGACCTGCTCACGGCCGCCGGCAGCGAGAGTTACGCCTCCGGCACCCCGCTGGCCGAGGTCGACTTCGGCATGCTGGTGCAGTCGTGGACCGACCGCGCGAACGAGGGCATGGCCCTGACCGTTCCCGCCGGTGCGGCCGGGGCGGCCTACTACTCGGATGCGGCGGCGGACCCCGCCCTGCGCCCGCGGCTGACGATTGAGTACCTGCCGCCGACCGCCCCGGGAGCCCTCACCGACGTGGTGCCCACGGCCGGTGACACGGGACTCCTCGCCACCTGGAACGCTCCCCTCGACGGGGGTGCGACCGGTGACATCAGCTACGTGGCGAAGGCCGAGAAGAGCGACGGCACCGTGGTCGGAACCTGGGAGGGAGCGGAGCGTCGTGCCGTCTTCTCCGGGCTGGACAACTCGCTCTCCTACCGGGTCGCGGTGACGGCGAAGAACGGTGTCGGCAGCGGCCCCGTGTCGCGGTCCGCACTGGTCCGGGGCACCGCGGTGTCCGGGGGAAGCGCCTCCTACAAGGACTACGTCCAGGCATACCTGAGCGCCCGAAACAAGGTCACCACGGGGGTGAGCCTCACCACCGCGGATGCCGCCGCCGAATCCCCCTACGGCGGGATCTTCCGCGAGGTCCTCGGTGTGCAGGAAGCCGCCATCGTGGGAGGCCGGGAAGCCCTGGCGACGCAGGGGCATTCCTACGTCGGCATTTCCTCGGCCCTGACGGACACCGTGATCGTCAACAGTGCGGCCGACCAGGTAGTGGTGCGGACTTCGGTCATCCAGACGGCGACCCTGCGGGTCGACGGCGTCGACCAGGTTTCCGAGGATCGCGGTTTCAAGCGCTTCGTGTTCAGCCTGGCCGGCGGCTCGGTGAAGCTGACGAGCGAGGCCGACGACAGCGAGGCCGGGCAGACCCTCTCCTCCACCGCCGCGGCGGGATCCCAGGTGGTGGCCACGCCTGCCGATTCCGCCGGCGTGCCCACCGGGTTCACGGACTCCATTGAGCTCGGCGCCGACGGCTTCCCCACGAGGCAGACCTCCGCGGCCGGTGCCGTCACCGCCTCTTACGTCAACGGCTCGGGCACTGGCAACTGGGCCTTCAACAACACCGGGGTACCGCGGGAGTACGGCAGCAACGACTGCACGAACTTCGTGTCCAAGGCCCTCTACTACGGTGGCGGCATGAAGATGCGCTCCGGATTCTGGTGGAGCAACAGCGCCTGGTGGAAGAATCCCCCCACCTCCTGGAAGAAGAACAGCAACACCTGGTCCGGCGCCCAGAACCTGTTCACGCATCTGTTCGATTACCGTCAGCCGGGCTACGTCAACCGGAGCTACAACCTCCAGCCGGGTGACATCCTGTTCTTCCGATGGAAGAAGGACAATGCGTACAACCATGCGGCAGTCGTGACGGGCATCAGTCGAGGGGTCGTCCTGATCGCCCAGCACGGGTACGAAGCTCACAGCACGCTGCCGGCGATCATGGCGAGGAACAACTCGGGCAACAACCCGATCGTGGAGATCGGCGCCCTGCGGCCGAGGTCCCGATGAAGTCCCGCCCGGCCCGACGCGTGGCCGTCCTTCCCGCTCTTGCCGTCGCCGCCGCAGTCGCCCTCAGCACGCTGAGCGCCTGCTCGGCCGGGGGCGCCCATGACGCCGGGGACGCGCGCTACGCCACTGACTACGCCAACCACCAGCCGTTGGCGGTGGTCGGCTACCCGTCCACGGGATCGCTGGGGATCACCCAACAGGTGGTGTGGCGGATCGCGGACGGGAAGGCCGACGCCCTGGCGGGCCTGGCGGACAGGAAGGGGGACGCCGCCGGCAAGGGCGTGCCCGAGAAGACCGCCGAGAACTGGATCAAGGCGTTCGGCAAGGGCGCCGCGGGGAAGGTCACCGCGGAGTTCTACGACGAGGGCTCCGTCCGACAGGAGGTCGTGCTCTACTTCCACGACACCGGCCAGATCAAGCAGATCCAGGTCCTGGCCACGAACGCAAACGGCAAGGACGCCTGGAAGGTGACCATGGCCGAGCCGGATCCCGGGGAAGCCGTCGCCGTGAGCCCGTGGGTGCCGAAGACACCGGGCGAACTCGGCTCGAAGACCGTGCGGTGAGCTGACGCGGTGGCGAGAACACCGAAGGGCGTTGTCCACGTGGGAACCACGTGGACAACGCCCTTCGCGTCGTCCGGACCGCAGCCACGCCAGCCCCGGTTGCACCGGTTGACTGGACAGACCCTCACACGGCTCACGGACGACGCGGAGGGACTGCAGGCGTTCTCCGGCTTGCCCGCGGAGCACTGGATCCGCCTCTTTTGGGGCTCGGTTCGCCTCCGGGGCGCTGATGCCGGCTCCAGGAGGGCTTACGTCCTCGAAATCGCTCCTTCCTCACGATTTCCCCGGGCCTTCGCCCTCCTTCGCCGGCGGGCCCCTTCGGCTCACTCGCCCGGAGGCAGGTGTCCAGCCGGAGCCGTTTTCCCTCACTCGGACCGTCCCGGCTTTTCCCGAGGAGCCGGACAGGGTACGACTCACAGGTAGCACCGGCCGGTAGGGCCGGTCCCACCGACTCCGGCGGCGAGGTGAGTCCCCTCATGTCCGCAACACAGCCCAAGGTGACCGAGCGCGAGGCACGGCAGGTCGCGGAAGCGGCCCGGGAACAGGACTGGCGCAAGCCCAGCTTCGCCAAGGAACTGTTCCTCGGGCACTTCCGGCTCGACCTGATCCACCCGCACCCGATGCCCGCCGACGAGGACGTCCGGCGCGGCGAGGCCTTCCTGGCCCGGCTGCGGGACTTCTGCGAGCGCGAGCTCGCCGCAGGCCTCCCGGCGAGGATCGAACGCGAGGCGAGGATCCCCGACGAGACCGTGCGCGCACTCAAGGAACTCGGCGCCCTCGGCATGAAGATCGACCCCAAGTACGGGGGTCTCGGCCTCACCCAGGTGTACTACAACAAGGCACTGGCCCTCGTCGGCTCCGTCAGCCCGGCCATCGGCGCCCTGCTCTCCGCCCACCAGTCGATCGGGGTCCCCCAGCCGCTGAAGATGTTCGGCACGCAGGAGCAGAAGGACACCTACCTGCCGCGCTGCGCCACCACCGCCATCAGCGCCTTCCTGCTCACCGAGCCCGACGTGGGCTCCGACCCGGCCCGGCTGGCCACCACCGCCGTCCCGGACGGCGAGGACGCGTACGTCCTCGACGGCGTGAAGCTGTGGACCACCAACGGCGTCGTGGCGGACCTGCTGGTGGTCATGGCGCGGGTCCCGAAGTCCGAGAACCACCGCGGCGGGATCACCGCCTTCGTCGTCGAGGCCGACTCGCCCGGGATCACCGTCGAGCACCGCAACGCCTTCATGGGCCTGCGCGGCCTGGAGAACGGCGTTACGCGCTTCCACCGGGTCCGGGTGCCGGCAGCCCAGCGGATCGGCGCCGAGGGCGCCGGGCTCAAGATCGCCCTGACCACCCTCAACACCGGCCGGCTCTCCCTGCCCGCCATGTGCGTCGGCGCGGGCAAATGGTGCCTGCGGATCGCCCGCGAATGGTCCGCCGTACGCGAGCAGTGGGGCCGGCCCGTCGCCCGGCACGAGGCGGTCGGCGCCAAGATCTCCTTCATCGCCGCCACCACCTTCGCCCTAGAAGCGGTCGTGGACCTCGCCTCCCAGATGGCCGACGAGGACCGCAACGACATCCGCATCGAGGCCGCCCTCGCCAAGCTCTACGGCTCCGAGATGGCCTGCCGGATGGCCGACGACCTGGTCCAGATCCGAGGCGGCCGCGGCTTCGAGACCGCCGAGTCCCTCGCCGCCCGCGGCGAGCGCGCCGTCCCCGCCGAGCAGATGCTGCGCGACCTGCGCATCAACCGGATCTTCGAGGGCTCCACCGAGATCATGCACCTGCTGATCGCCCGCGAGGCCGTCGACGCCCACCTGTCGGTCGCCGGCGACCTCATCGACCCCGAAAAGGAACTCGGCGACAAGGCCAGGGCCGGCGCCCGCGCCGCCGGCTTCTACGCCCGCTGGCTGCCCAAGCTGGCCACCGGCCCCGGCCAGCTGCCCGCCAGCTACCGCGCCTTCCACCCCGCCGGGCACACCGACCTCTCCGGCCACCTGCGCTACGTCGAGCGCAGCGCCCGCAAACTCGCCCGCACGATGTTCCTGGCCATGGCCCGCTGGCAGGGCCGCATGGAGACCAAACAGGGCTTCCTCGGCCGGATCGTCGACATCGGCGCCGAACTCTTCGCCATGAGCGCGGCCTGCGTACGCGCCGAGCACCTGCGCGGCGCCGGAGACCACGGCCGCGAGGCCTACCAGCTCGCGGACGCCTTCTGCCGGCAGTCGCGGGTCCGGGTCGAGGAGCTCTTCGGCCGGCTCTGGTCCAACACCGACGACCTCGACCGCAAGGTCGTCGCCGGGGTGCTCTCCGGCACCTACGACTGGCTGGAGGAGGGCGTACTCGACCCCTCCGGCGACGGCCCCTGGATCGCGGACGCCGCCCCCGGCCCCTCCACGCAGAAAAACGTGCACCGCCCCATCCGCTGACCTGCGATCATCGCCGCACGCCGGAGAGGCGTACGCGAGCGGCGACGGGGAATCGGATGCATGTGAACGTGGACAGGGAGAGCCGGCGGCTCGCCTGGTGCGTGGCGCTCCTGCTGCGCCACGCACCGGACGCCGTCACCTGCGACCTCCTCGGGCGGCTCGACGCGCCCACCCGCCGGTTCCTGTGCCGCGACGAGTACCTCCCGGCCCCCGTCGTCACGCTGCTCCTGCGCCACGGCACCGACGAGGACCGCCGCACCATCGCCCGCAACCCGCACGTCCTCGGCCGCCCCCTGCCCGGCCTGCCCGGGCCCGCCCGGTACGCGGCCCGCCCGGCCCCCTCGCCCGGGCTGACCGCCACCCTCCACGCCGAACTGGGCCGCGAGCCCGGCCCCCCGCTGACCTCCGGGGAGCTCGTCGCGCTGCTGCGCCGGCACGGCAGCCGCCGACCGCGGATACCCCTCGACGTCCTGTCCCTCCCGCACGAGCTCGACCCCGCGGTCCTGCTGCGCGAGCACGCCCGCGCCCCGCTGCCGCCCGGCTCGGTGGAGGCCCTGCTGCTGGTCGGCGGGCTGGAGCGGAGCGTCTGTCTCGCCCTGCTCGACACCCGTGGCCAGGAGACGTACGGGCCCGCCTGGATCCGCCCCGCCGTACGGTCCGTCCGCACCGGCACCCTCACCTTCGACGAGCTCGCCGCCGCCGTGGCCCCCGCCCACCGGACCCTGCTGCTGGGGCAGGCGCACGCCATCGGCCGCTTCGCCTGGAACCTGGCCGAATGGGCCGGGATGCGCTCCGCCCTGATGCGGGTGCTGCGCCCGGCCCTCGGCGACGACCCGCGCCTGTGGGCCGAGCTGCGGCGGCACGCCCCCGGCTTCCCCGGCACCCTGCCGCAACTGGCCGCCGCGGTGGCCGACGGATCGGCGGCCTCCCCCGCAGCCGCCGTCCCGGGCCTGGACGAGGCCGTGGACGCGCTGGCGCCCCGCTCCCCGTGGTGGCCGAACGACCCGCTGAACCGTGAACTGGCCCTGGCCAGCCTCGGAGTGCCGAACGCCATGGGAGACCTCCACGAGGACGTCCGGTGGGTCCGCGCCTGCCTCGACCGCGGCGTGCTCACCGGCGAGGACGTGATCCGGCACAAGGCCCCCGCCGCCTGGGCCCTGGACGAGGACCACTGGCTGGGGGACACCGACTACCCCGACCGCCACGACCGGCACCAGGCGGTCCTCGCCGCCCGCGCCGAGGCGGACCGGCTCCTCGACGCGGCCCTGGCCGCGGACACCGACGCCTGGTGGCGGGCCGCCCGCGCGCTGCCCGACTTCGCCGGGACGCTGCCCGAACTGCTCGCCGGTGTCGTTCACGGGGACTCCGTGTCCAACCGGTCCTGAGTTGCCGCAACAATGGGGGCATGAGCGACCGCCCAGCCCCCCTCGCCGATCCGCACGTCCTCTTCGACACCGCGGAAGGCCGCAGGGACATCGTCATCCTCGGGTCCACCGGGTCCATCGGGACCCAGGCCATCGACCTCGCCCTGCGCCACCCGGACCGCTTCCGGGTGACCGCGCTGTCCGCCGCCGGCGGCCGGGTCGGGCTGCTGGCCGAGCAGGCGCGGCTGCTGCGGGTGAACACCGTGGCCGTCGCCCGCGAGGACGTCGTACCGGCCCTGAAAGAGGCGCTGAGCGCCCAGTACGGTGCCTCCGAGCCGCTGCCGCAGATCCTGCCCGGGCCCGATGCCGCGGCCGAGCTCGCCGCCTCCGAGTGCCACACCGTCCTCAACGGGATCACCGGCTCGATCGGCCTCGCACCGACCCTCGCCGCGCTGCGGGCGGGCCGGACGCTGGCCCTGGCCAACAAGGAATCGCTGATCGTGGGCGGGCCGCTGGTCAAGGCCCTCGCCCGGCCCGGCCAGATCATCCCGGTCGACTCCGAGCACGCGGCCCTCTTCCAGGCCTTGGCCGCCGGAACCCGCGCCGACGTGCGCAAGCTCGTGGTCACCGCCTCCGGCGGCCCCTTCCGCGGCCGCACCCGGGCCGAACTGGCCCGTGTGACCGTGCAGGACGCCCTCGCCCACCCCACCTGGGCCATGGGACCGGTGATCACCGTCAACTCCGCGACCCTGGTCAACAAGGGCCTGGAGGTCATCGAGGCGCACCTGCTCTACGACATCCCCTTCGACCGCATCGAGGTCGTGGTCCATCCGCAGTCGTACGTCCACTCGATGGTGGAGTTCTCCGACGGTTCCACGCTCGCCCAGGCCACCCCGCCGGACATGCGCGGGCCGATCGCGATCGGCCTCGGCTGGCCCGAGCGGATCCCGGACGCGGCCCCCGCCTTCGACTGGACCAAGGCCTCCACCTGGGAGTTCTTCCCGCTGGACACCGAAGCCTTCCCCTCGGTCGGCCTCGCCCGGCACGTGGGCGCCCTCGGCTCCACGGCCCCCGCCGTCTTCAATGCGGCGAACGAGGAGTGCGTGGAGGCGTTCCTGGCCGGTCGGCTGCCGTTCACGGCAATCATGGATACGGTCTCTGCCGTGGTCGACGAGCACGGGACGCCGGACGCGGGAACCTCCCTCACCGTCCAGGACGTCCTCGAAGCAGAGGCCTGGGCCCGGGCCCGGGCCCAGGAGATGGCGGCACGGGCCGCCGTGGAGGCGCGCGCATGACAGCACTCATGACGGTGCTCGGGATACTCATCTTCGTATTCGGGCTGCTCGTCTCCATCGCCTGGCACGAGCTCGGCCACCTCTCGACGGCCAAGCTCTTCGGCATCCGCGTGCCCCAGTACATGGTCGGCTTCGGCCCGACCATCTGGTCGCGGCACAAGGGCGAGACCGAGTACGGGATCAAGGCCATCCCGATGGGCGGCTACATCCGGATGATCGGGATGTTCCCGCCCGGCGAGGACGGCAAGGTCACCGCCCGCTCGACCTCCCCGTTCCGCTCCATGATCGAGGACGCGCGGTCGGCGGCGTACGAGGAGCTCAAGCCCGGCGACGAGACGCGTCTCTTCTACACGCGCAAGCCCTGGAAGCGCGTGATCGTGATGTTCGCGGGCCCCTTCATGAACCTGGTGCTGGCGCTGGCGGTCTTCTTCGGCGTCTGGATGACCTTCGGCGTCGACCGGACGACCACCCAGGTCGGCACGGTCTCGCCCTGCGTCATCCAGCAGAGCGAGAAGCGCGAGGTCTGCCGGGACGGCGACCCGGTGGCCCCCGCCAAGGCCGCGGGCCTGCGGGCGGGCGACCGGATCACGGCCTTCGACGGGCACAAGGTGACCGACTGGGCCGCCCTGCAGAAGCGGATCCGCGACACCGTCGGCCCCGCCACCGTCACCGTCGAGCGCGACGGGCAGAGCCTGACCCTGCCGGTCAACCTGATCGAGAACAAGGTGGCCAAGACCGACGGCCACGGCGGATACGTCAAGGGGCAGTACGTGACCGCCGGCTGGCTCGGCTTCAGCCCCAGGAGCGAGATCGCCCAGCTCACCTTCGGCCAGTCCGTGGACCGGATGGGCGACGTCGTCGACAACAGCGTGCAGGGGCTCGTCAAGCTCCCCTCCAAGATCCCGGCCCTGTGGAACGCGGCCTTCGCCGGCGGCGAGCGGGAGCCCGACTCCCCGACCGGCATCGTCGGCGCGGCCCGCATCAGCGGCGAGATCGCCACGCTGGACATCCCGGCCGAACAGCGGCTGGTGTTCTTCCTCCAGCTCGTCGGCTTCTTCAACCTGTCCCTGTTCCTGTTCAACATGCTGCCGCTGCTGCCGCTGGACGGCGGGCACATCGCGGGCGCCCTGTGGGAGTCGGTCCGGCGCATGGTGGCCCGGGTCTTCCGGCGCCCCGACCCCGGCCCGTTCGACGTGGCGAAGCTGATGCCCGCCGCGTACGTGGTGGCCGGCGTCTTCGTCTGCTTCACCCTGCTCGTGCTCGTGGCCGACGTGGTGAATCCGATCAAGATCACCTAGTTCGACCGCATGTGCGGCATGACGCGGGGAGCCGGGCACGAAGCGTGCCCGGCTCCCTACGTTCGGGTGGTGGGGCCCCCTCGGATGCACGGGCCGCCCGGGGGTTGGCGTAACCTCGAAGGCTGGAGCCCGCCGATCTCGGGACCTTGATCCACACCTTGGGGTTGCACAGCAGATGACTGCCATCTCTCTCGGAATGCCGGCCGTGCCGACGAAGCTTGCCGACCGCAGGGTCAGCCGCAAGATCCAGGTCGGTTCGGTGGCCGTCGGTGGCGACGCACCCGTGTCGGTGCAGTCCATGACCACCACCCGTACCTCCGACATCGGCGCCACGCTCCAGCAGATCGCCGAGCTGACCGCCTCCGGCTGCGAGATCGTCCGCGTGGCCTGCCCGACGCAGGACGACGCCGACGCCCTCGCCGTCATCGCGAAGAAGTCGCAGATCCCGGTCATCGCCGACATCCACTTCCAGCCGAAGTACGTCTTCGCCGCGATCGACGCGGGCTGCGCCGCCGTCCGCGTCAACCCGGGCAACATCAAGCAGTTCGACGACAAGGTCAAGGAGATCGCGAAGGCCGCCGCCGACGCGGGAACCCCGATCCGCATCGGCGTCAACGCGGGCTCGCTCGACGCCCGGCTGCTGAAGAAGTACGGCAAGGCCACCCCCGAGGCCCTGGTCGAGTCCGCACTGTGGGAGGCCTCCCTCTTCGAGGAGCACGGCTTCAGCGACATCAAGATCTCGGTCAAGCACAACGACCCGGTCGTCATGGTCAACGCCTACCGCCAGCTCGCCGCCCAGTGCACCTACCCGCTGCACCTCGGCGTCACCGAGGCCGGCCCCGCCTTCCAGGGCACCATCAAGTCCGCCGTCGCCTTCGGCGCGCTGCTCTCCGAGGGCATCGGCGACACCATCCGCGTCTCCCTCTCGGCCCCGCCGGTCGAGGAGGTCAAGGTCGGCATCCAGATCCTGGAGTCGCTGAACCTCAAGCCGCGCCGCCTGGAGATCGTCTCCTGCCCCTCCTGCGGCCGCGCCCAGGTGGACGTCTACAAGCTGGCCGAGGAGGTCACGGCGGGACTCACCGGCATGGAGGTCCCGCTGCGCGTCGCCGTCATGGGCTGCGTCGTCAACGGCCCCGGCGAGGCCCGCGAGGCCGACCTTGGTGTCGCCTCCGGCAACGGCAAGGGGCAGATCTTCGTCAAGGGCGAGGTCATCAAGACCGTCCCCGAGTCGAAGATCGTGGAGACCCTCATCGAAGAGGCCATGAAGATCGCCGCGCAGATGGAGGCCGACGGCATCGCCTCCGGCGAGCCCACCGTCGCGATCGGCGTCTGAGCAGGTCCCGGACACCCGGACAACCCAGGGCGTGCCCGGCTCGGACAGGCCCCGTGCCCCGGCCCCGTTCCCGCAGCTCGCGGGCGGGGCCGGGGCTTTTTCGTGACCTGCGGGACCAGGCATCCTCAGGTGACGGCGGGTACAGTTCGGAGATCAGCAGACTTTATGGTGAGGCCCCCAGTGTTGACGCAGACCACCACCCGGGTCCTTGAGCCCAGCGACCTGAACGCCGCGCTCGGCATCCTCGGGCGCGAGCCGGTCGAGAACGCCTTCGTCACCTCCCGGGTCCAGGTCGCCGGACTCGACCCCTGGCGCCTGGGCGGCGAGATGTGGGGCTGGTACGCCGACGGCGAGCTGCGCTCCCTGTGCTACGCGGGCGCCAACCTGGTCCCCGTCTGCGCCGGCCCCGACGCCGTCCGCGCCTTCGCCGACCGGGCCCGGCGCACCGGCCGCCGCTGCTCCTCCATCGTGGGTCCTGCCGACGCCACCCGGCTGCTGTGGCAGCTCCTGGAACCCAGCTGGGGGCCGGCCCGGGACGTCCGCTCCCACCAGCCGCTCATGGTGACCGACCGGCCGTCGGCCGACGTGCGGCCCGACCCGCTGGTCCGCCGCATCCGCAAGGACGAGATGGACCTGATCATGCCGGCGTGCGTGGCCATGTTCACCGAGGAGGTCGGCGTCTCCCCGCTCGCGGGCGACGGCGGCCTGCTCTACCAGGCCCGGGTCGCCGAGCTCGTCGCCGCCGGCCGTTCCTTCGCCCGCGTCGAGGACGGCAGGGTCGTCTTCAAGGCCGAGATCGGCGCCGCGACCGCGAACGCGTGCCAGATCCAGGGCGTCTGGGTGGACCCTGAATTCCGCGGGCGGGGACACTCCGAGACCGGGATGGCGGCCGTCGTCGAGTTCGCGCTCCGCGATGTCGCGCCCGTGGTCAGCCTGTACGTGAACGACTTCAACACCGCCGCGCGGGCGGCGTACCGGAGGGTCGGCTTCCGTGAGGTCGGCGCCTTCATGAGCGTCCTGTTCTGACCGCCGGGGGCATACCGGCACGCCCGGACCGCCCAGTAAGGTCACCCGCATGCTGCCTACCTCCGAGGGCCATGACCCCGCCCGTCCGGCCGGACTCCGCATCGGTCCCCTCGACCTCGCCGCCCGCGTGGACGAGGCCCTGCGCGTGCAGGCCGTCGCCTTCGGGCTCAGCGAGGAGGAGATCGGCATCCGCCGCTACATCGTCCAGCGCCACATGGGCTGCCGCGGCGCCCGTGCCCTCGGCGCGTTCACCGAGGACGGGGCGCTCGCGGGGTTCGTGTACGGGATGCCGAACGACCGGGCGTACTGGTGGTCCTCCGTCGTCGAGCCGTACCTGCGGGCCGAGGGCCACGACGGCTGGCTCGACGACTCCTTCGTCATCACCGAGCTGCACGTCCACCCCGGGTTCCAGGGGCACGGGGTCGGCCGCACCCTGATTACCCGGATCACCGACACCGCCGAGGAGCCCCGCTCGATCCTGTCCGCCATCGACACCGAGAGCCCGGCCCGCGGACTCTACCGGGCCCTCGGCTACCGGGACCTCGCCCGCCAGGTGCACTTCCCGAGCGCGAGCCTCCCGTACGCCGTCATGGGGGCCCCGCTGCCGCTGCGCCGGCCCTGATCCGCCGGCCCCGGAGGCGGCGAATTCGTTTCCGGCGTCCGGGCGGCCCCCGATAGCCTCGCGGCATGTCTACGCAACACGTGCAGCGCATGTCCCGCCTCATGGCCAAGACCCTCCGCGAGGACCCGGCCGACGCGGAAACGCTCAGCCACCGGCTCCTCGTCCGCGCCGGGTACGTCCGGCGCAGCTCCGCGGGCGTGTGGACCTGGCTGCCGCTCGGCAAGAAGGTCCTGGACAACGTCGCGCGCATCGTCCGCGAGGAGATGGACGCCATCGGCGCCCAGGAGGTGCTGCTCCCGGCGCTGCTGCCCAAGGAGCCGTACGAGGTCAGCGGACGCTGGTCGGAGTACGGGGACCTGCTGTTCCGGCTCAAGGACCGCAAGGGCGCCGACTACCTGCTGGGGCCGACGCACGAGGAGATCTTCACCCTGGTGGTGAAGGACCAGTGCACCTCGTACAAGGACCTGCCGGTCATGCTCTACCAGATCCAGACCAAGTACCGGGACGAGGCCCGGCCGCGGTCCGGAGTGCTGCGCGGACGCGAGTTCCAGATGAAGGACTCGTACTCCTTCGACGTGGGCGAGGAGGGCCTGGAACAGTCCTACGCCCTGCACCGCGCCGCCTACCAGCGGATCTTCACGCGCCTGGGGCTGGACCACCGGATCGTCTCGGCGGTGTCCGGGGCGATGGGCGGCTCGGCGTCGGAGGAGTTCCTGGCGCCGGCGGCGGCCGGGGAGGACACCTTCGTGGACTGCCCGTCCTGCGACTACGCGGCGAACACGGAGGCGGTGACCTTCCCCTTGACCCCGGTGGAGGCCGAGCACCCCGCGCTGGAGGAGGTGGACACCCCCGACACCCCGACGATCGAGACGCTGGCGGCCCACCTGGGCGTCCCCGCGTCGGCGACGCTGAAGAACCTGCTGGTGAAGGTCGACGGCGAGATCACGGCCGTGGGCGTGCCGGGGGACCGGGAGGTGGACCTCGGCAAGCTCGCCGAGCATCTCGCCCCCGCGGTCGTGGAGTTGGTGACCGCGGAGGACTTCACCGACCGCCCCGACCTGGTCCGCGGCTACGTCGGCCCGCAGGGCCGGGGCAAGCTCCGCTACCTCGCCGACCCCCGTGTCGCGCCCGGCACTTCGTGGGTGACGGGAGCCAACCGGGCCGACACGCACGCGCGGAACGTGGTGTGCGGGCGGGACTTCGAGGTCGACCGGTACCTGGACGTGGTCGTCGTGGAGCCGGGCGACCCCTGCCCGCGCTGCGGCGCCGGGCTCCGGCTGGACCGGGCGATCGAGATCGGGCACATCTTCCAGCTGGGCCGCAAGTACGCGGACGCCTTCGGCCTCGACGTCCTCGGCAAGGAGGGCAAGCCGGTGCGGGTCACGATGGGCTCGTACGGGATCGGCGTCTCGCGGGCGGTGGCGGCGCTGGCCGAACAGACCGCGGACGAACGGGGCCTGGCCTGGCCGGCCGAGGTGGCTCCTGCGGACGTCCACGTGGTGGCGGCGGGCAAGGCCGTCCAGCTGGCGCTCGCGGAATCGGCGGCCACCACCCTGGCGGAGGCCGGCCTGCGGGTCCTGCTGGACGACCGGGCGGGGCTCTCGCCGGGCGTGAAGCTCACCGACGCGGAGCTGATCGGTGTCCCCTGGATCCTGGTGGCGGGGCGCCGGTCGGCGGACGGCGTGGTCGAACTCCAGCACCGTGCCACGGGCACCCGCGAGGAGCTCCCCGTCGCGGACGCCCTCGCCCGCCTGACGGCCCGCGCGTAGCCCCGCGCCGTGGCTAACCGCACGGTTCGTCGGCCTCCGCGGGCGGCGGCGAGCCGTCCACGGACCGGCCGACGGCCGGCGGATCCAGGGCCTCGCCCGCAGCGCCGGCCCCCGCCGGGGCCGGCGCCGGGGCCGGGCCGGTGACCGCTCCGCGGTCCGCCCCCGAGGCCCCGCCCGGCACGGCGCCCGGCGCTTCGGCCGACGTCTCGCCCGGGGCGCCCGGGCCGGTGCCCGGCGCGGGCGCCGCGCGCTCCAGGAAGCGGAGCAGCTCCACCGGGAACGGCAGGACCAGCGTGGAGTTCTTCTCCGCGGCCACCGCCACCACCGTCTGCAGCAGCCGCAACTGCAGCGCCGCCGGCTGCTCCGACATCACCGCCGCCGCCTCGGCCAGCTTCTTCGAGGCCTGGAGCTCGGCATCCGCGTTGATCACCCGGGCCCGGCGCTCCCGGTCCGCCTCCGCCTGCCGTGCCATGGAGCGCTTCATCGTCTCCGGCAGCGAGACGTCCTTGATCTCGACCCGGTCGATCTGCACGCCCCAGCCGACCGCCGGGCTGTCGATCATCAGCTCCAGGCCCTGGTTCAGCTTCTCCCGGTTGGACAGCAGGTCGTCCAGGTCCGACTTGCCGATGATCGAGCGCAGCGAGGTCTGCGCCATCTGCGAGACCGCGAAGCGGTAGTCCTCCACCTCGATGATCGCGTTCGCCGCGTCCACGACCTTGAAGTACACCACGGCGTCCACCCGCACGGTGACGTTGTCCCGGGTGATGCCCTCCTGCGCGGGCACCGGCATCGTCACGATCTGCATGTTCACTTTCCGGAGCCGGTCGACCCCCGGGATGATCATGGTGAAGCCCGGCCCGCGGACGCCCTCCCGCAGCCGGCCGAAGCGGAAGACCACGCCTCGCTCGTACTGCCTCACCACCCGTGCGGCGGTGGCCGCGACAGCCGCGATTCCCACACCCGAGGCGATGACCGCTGTCAGCAGTTCCTGGACCATGACGGCCTCCTGCAGGGCATATCTCCCTATCCATCCACGGTATGCCCTACAACCAGGCGGCGAACTCCAGCAGCAGCTCCGCCTCCTGGCGCCGCCCCGCGGCCAGGGCCCGGTTCCCGGACTCCACCGCCCGGAACACCGTCCAGCCCCGCAGCCGCTCCCGGTCCACCTCCAGTGCGTCGGCGAGCCGGTTCACCCGGCGCCGGGCGCCCGCGGCCCCGGCCGAGGAGGCCACCTGGTCCTCCAGCCGGTCCCGCACCAGCCGGGCCAGGTCGTAGGCCCGCTCGCCGATCAGCGGGTCCGGGCCGACCGCCAGCCACGGGGCCCGCTCGCCCGCCAGCACCTTGCCCTGCCGGAAGTTCCCGTGCAGCAGCAGTTCCTCGGGGGGCAGGGCGGTCAGCTCCTCGCGGATCGCCAGCGCGGCGGAGGCCAGCGCCTCGGCCTCCGCGGGGGCCTTGCGCAGCGCCTCCGCCTGCCGGGCGGTGCGCTGCGCCACCGTCTCGAAGGGGTGCCCGGCCGGCGGGGCGACCCACAGCCGGCGCAGCGTCCCGCACGCCTCCAGCAAGGACTTCGCCTCCGGCAGCGACCGCAGCGACACCTCGGGGTGCAGCCGCTCCAGCAGCAGCGCCCCGTCCTGCGCGTGGTGACGGGTGTCGAGCACCCGTACGGCTCCGAACCCGCCCCAGTGCGCCAGGGCGGCCAGCTCCCGGTCCGGCCGGGCGTGCGGGGGAGCCAGCTTCAGCGCGGCCGGGGTGCCGTCGTCGTACTGGACGAGGACGACCAGGCTGCTGCGGCCGCCCGGCGCCTGCACCCGCTGGGCCCGTACGTCACGCCGGGCCAGCGCCGCCTCGGTGAGCCGGGGCAACTGCTCCAGCCAGTCCGCGTCCTGCGCCGATTCCGGCGTCTCGCCGAGCGCCCGTACGAGCCGCTGCGGCGGTTCGAAAGCCATGCGTGCGTGGTCCCTTTCAGCTGGTGGGGGCTCGGTCGGCGCGTTCCGTGAGCCCAGGGAAGGCTACGCCGACCCCCCGCCAGCGTGCCGCGCGCACGGCCGCGGCGCTCAGTGCGTCGGCCGCCTCGCGGCGCAGCCGGCCGTCCGAGGCCCGCACCAGATCGGAGTACGCGCCCGCCACCCGGTCCTCGATCTCGGCGGCGAGCCGCTCCGCGTCGGCCGGGCCGCGCACCTCGAAGGGCAGGGCGTACGCCGCCTCCGCCGCGCGGGGCGAGCCGCCCATCCCGCGGACCGTGCGGGCCAGCGCGTCACGCCGCGCGAGGTGGCCGCCGTACGCTTCCCGGGCCTCGGCGGCCCGGGCGGCCCCGGCGCGCGCGCCGATCACCCCGTATCCGTACGCCGCCGCGTGTTCGGCGGCGAGCGCGGACTGCGCGGCCTGCAGGGCCCGGTTGGCGGGGGAGGGTTCGGGCTTCACGGCGTGGCTCCGGGGGTCGAGGTCAGCAGGTACGCGTGGACGGCGCCGCACGCCGCCACCGAGGCCAGCAGCCGGGCCAGCTCCCCGGGCGCCCCGGACAGGGCGATGGTGCGGGCCTCGGCCAGGCTGCGCTCGGCGTCGGCGAGCGCGGTCAGGGCCTCCTCGGGCCCGGCGGGCACCGGTTCGCCGCTCGGCGCGGCCGCGCCGGCCGGTGCGGGGGAGGCGGCGGCGGACGCCGCGCCGGACGGCGGTGCGGGGGAGGCCTCCGGCGCGGCCAGGGCGGTGGCGTGCGCGGCCACCGAGGCACGCAGCGGTGCCAGGCGCCCGGCGAGGGCCGGATGGGCGGCGGCGGTCGCGTCGTAACGTTCCAGCAGTCGCTCACTGTCCCGAACGGCCGATGCGCGCATCCGCCGTTCGAGTGGAACACCGGTGTCCGCGCCGGCGGCGCCGGCGCCGTCGGAGCACCCGGTGAGCAACGCGGCGCCGCCGACGCCGGCGGCGCCGGCGAGCAGGCTCCTTCGCGAGAGCCTCGAAGACATGGTCCAGGGCACGGCGACGTCCTTGAGGTGGGGTCCGGCAGGGTGTGATCACCGTACCCGGGGCCCCGCCCCCAGGGCGGACGGCAACACCCTCCGCGACCGGATACCCTTTGACCTGACACGCGACGGAAAACCACAACAGCACACGCGGCCGAGGAGTCACCCGGATGAGCACCACCCAGAGCGACAGGCTGCGCGGACTGCTGGAGCCGCTCGTCGCCGCCAAGGGCCTGGATCTTGAGGACATCGAGATGTCCAGGGCCGGCAAGCGCCGGATGCTGCGCATCATCGTGGACTCCGACGAGGGCGTGGAGCTGGACGCGTGCGCCGAGCTGAGCCGCGAGGTCTCCGACAAGCTCGACGAAACCGACGTGATGGGCGAGGACGAGTACGTCCTCGAAGTCAGCTCGCCGGGCGCCGACCGCCCGCTGACCGAGCACCGTCACTACGTCCGGGCGACGGGCCGTCTCGTGAAGTTCCAGCTGTCCGCCGAAGGTGACAAGGGTGCCGGGGAACTGATCGCCCGCATCCTCGGTGTCGACGAAGAGGGCTTGGACCTCGAAGTTCCGGGCGTGAAGGGCCGCAAGGCGACCGCCCGCCGCATTGCTTTCACCGACATCGCCAAGGCGCGTGTCGAAATCGAGTTCAACCGCAAGGACAAGAAGGAAGAGGAGGCGTAGCCGTGGACATCGACATGAGTGCCCTGCGGGGTCTGGTCCGGGAGAAGGAGATCTCCTTCGACCTGCTCGTCGAGGCGATCGAGTCGGCCCTCCTCATCGCGTACCACCGCACCGAGGGCAGCTTCCGGCGCGCACGCGTGGAGCTGGACCGCACCAACGGGCACGTCGTCGTGTGGGCGACCGAGGACCCGCGGGACCTGGAGGAGGGGCAGGAGCCCAAGGAGTTCGACGACACGCCGTCGGACTTCGGCCGGATCGCCGCCACGACCGCCAAGCAGGTGATCCTCCAGCGTCTGCGCGACGCCGAGGACGACCTGACCTTCGGCGAGTTCGCGGGCCGCGAGGGCGACGTCATCACCGGTGTCGTCCAGCAGGGCAAGGACCCCAAGAACGTCCTGGTCGACATCGGCAAGCTGGAGGCCATCCTGCCGGTGCAGGAGCAGGTCCCCGGCGAGGAGTACACCCACGGCCTGCGCATCAAGGCGTACGTCGTACGGGTGGCGAAGGGCGTCCGCGGTCCGTCGGTGACCCTGTCGCGGACCCACCCCAACCTGGTGAAGAAGCTGTTCGCGCTGGAGGTCCCGGAGATCGCCGACGGCAGCGTCGAGATCGCGGCGATCGCCCGCGAGGCCGGCCACCGCACCAAGATCGCCGTGCGTTCCACCCGCTCGGGCCTCAACCCCAAGGGCGCGTGCATCGGCCCGATGGGCGCCCGCGTCCGGAACGTGATGGCCGAGCTGCACGGCGAGAAGATCGACATCGTCGACTGGTCGGACGACCCCGCGGAGATGGTCGCGAACGCGCTGTCACCCGCCCGGGTGAGCAAGGTCGAGGTCGTCGACTGGGACTCGCGCTCCGCCCGGGTGACCGTGCCCGACTACCAGCTGTCGCTGGCGATCGGCAAGGAGGGGCAGAACGCCCGCCTCGCCGCGCGCCTGACCGGCTGGCGCATCGACATCCGCCCCGACACCGAGCCGTCCCCGGACGCAGACCGGGACCGGGGCGGGGAATAAAACCGCTGTCCGTCGGAGCTGTCCGACGGGTAGACAGGATCAGGACAGCAGAACTCGACAACATCCGTTCGATTTTTCGCCCGAAGGGGTGAGGTCGGTGCGGGGAGGTAGACTTAGGCGTGTCTGGCCGGACGCAAGCCCGCGCATGCCCCGAACGCACCTGTGTGGGGTGCCGGGAGCGAGCGGCCAAGAGCGATCTGCTGCGCATCGTGGCGATCGAGGACGAATGCGTCCCTGATCCAAGCGGTACGCTGCCCGGCCGGGGTGCATACCTGCACCCTGCCGTGGTCTGTCTCGACAAGGCGGTCCGCCGCAGAGCGTTCCCCCGGGCCCTGCGGGCCCCGGGAGCACTCGACACGGCGGAGCTGCACAAGGCCGTGGCCGACCAGGCCGAGGCGACACCGTAAGAAACGTACGAAGAAGCACGGCACGGATACCCCGTGCGGTCAGGTACCTCGCGAGTTGGAAGTAGGTCGAGATTGCGATGAGCACTCGATGAGTACGCGATGAGTACGCCCATGAAGTAGCGACGGTCCGGCGTAACCCGGACCTAAAAGGAGCGAAGTGGCTAAGGTCCGGGTATACGAACTCGCCAAGGAGTTCGGAGTTGAGAGCAAGGTCGTCATGGCCAAGCTCCAGGAACTCGGTGAGTTCGTCCGTTCGGCGTCCTCGACGATCGAGGCGCCGGTTGTACGCAAGTTGACTGACGCACTGCAGGGGCCCGGCGGCAACGCCGGCAAGTCCGCTGCGAAGCCGGGCGCGCCCCGCAAGGCCGCGCCCGCCAAGCCCGGGGTGCCCACCCCCGGCGCCGTTGCACGTCCCGCCGCCCCCAAGCCCGGCGCACCGGCCCCCAAGCCGGCCGCTGCCGAGGCTCCGGCCGCGTCCGCCCCGGTGACCCCGGCCGCTCCCGGCCCGCGTCCCGGCCCGAAGGCCCCGGCCGCCCCGAAGCCCGCTCCGGCGGCTCCCGTGGCGACCGAGTTCACCGCGCCGCCGTCGGCTCCGGCCGCCCCGGCGCGCGCCGAGCGTCCCGCCGGTCCGGGTGCGACCCCCGGCCCGCGTCCGGCGCAGCAGCGTCCCGCGGCCCCGGGCCAGCCCGGTTCCCGTCCCGGCGCCCCGCGTCCGGCCGGCACCCCCGGCACCCAGGCCCCGCGGCCCGGTGGCACGCAGGCCCCGCGTCCCCAGGGCGCCCGTCCGGCCGGTCCCCGTCCGGGCAACAACCCCTTCACCTCCGGCGGCTCCACCGGCATGGCGCGCCCGCAGGCGCCCCGTCCGGCCGGTGCGCCCCGTCCCGGTGCCCCCGGCGCCGGCGGCGGCCAGGGTGCTCCGCGCCCGCAGGGCGGTCCCGGCGGCGCTCCGCGCCCGCAGGGTCCCGGCGGCGCCCGTCCGACCCCGGGCGGCATGCCCCGTCCGCAGGGCGGCGCCCCGCGTCCGGGTGGTGCTCCCGGTGGTAACCGTCCGAACCCGGGCATGATGCCGCAGCGTCCCGCTGCCGGTGGTCCCGGTCCGCGTCCCGGTGGCGGCCCCGGCGGCCGCGGCCCCGGTGCCGGTGGCCCGCGTCCCGGTGGCGCCGGTCGTCCCGGCGGCGGCTTCGCCGGCCGTCCGGCCGGTCCGGGCTCGCGTCCCGCGGGCGGCGGCGGCTTCGGCGGCCCGCGTCCCGGCGGCTTCGGCGGCGGTCCCGCCGGTGCCGGTGGCGGCGGTCGTCCCGGCTTCGGTGGCCGTCCCGGCGGTCCCGGTGCCCGTGGCGGCACGCAGGGCGCCTTCGGCCGTCCCGGCGGTCCGGCACGTCGCGGCCGCAAGTCGAAGCGTCAGAGGCGCCAGGAGTACGAGGCCATGCAGGCCCCGTCCGTGGGCGGCGTGATGCTGCCCCGCGGCAACGGCGAGACCGTTCGCCTGTCGCGCGGTGCGTCCCTCACCGACTTCGCGGAGAAGATCAACGCCAACCCGGCGTCGCTGGTCGCGGTCATGATGAACCTCGGCGAGATGGTCACTGCCACGCAGTCCGTCTCCGACGAGACCCTCCAGCTCCTCGCCGACGAGATGAACTACACCGTTCAGATCGTCAGCCCGGAGGAGGAGGACCGCGAGCTCCTGGAGACCTTCGACATCGAGTTCGGCGAGGACGAGGGCGGCGAGGAATTCCTCATGCCGCGTCCGCCGGTCGTGACCGTCATGGGTCACGTCGACCACGGTAAGACCCGACTGCTCGACGCCATCCGCAAGACGAACGTCGTTGCGGGCGAGGCCGGCGGCATCACCCAGCACATCGGTGCCTACCAGGTCTCCACCGACGTGAACGACGAAGAGCGTCGCATCACCTTCATCGACACCCCGGGTCACGAGGCGTTCACCGCCATGCGTGCCCGTGGTGCCAAGTCGACCGACATCGCGATCCTCGTGGTCGCGGCCAACGACGGCGTCATGCCGCAGACGATCGAGGCGCTGAACCACGCCAAGGCCGCCGGCGTCCCGATCGTCGTCGCGGTCAACAAGATCGACGTCGAGGGTGCCGACCCGACCAAGGTCCGCGGTCAGCTCACCGAGTTCGGTCTGGTCGCCGAGGAGTACGGCGGCGACACGATGTTCGTCGACATCTCCGCCAAGCAGGGTCTGCACATCGACTCCCTGCTGGAGGCCGTCGTCCTCACCGCCGACGCCTCGCTCGACCTGCGCGCCAACCCGGAGCAGGACGCTCAGGGTATTGCGATCGAGTCCCACCTCGACCGCGGCCGCGGTGCCGTCGCCACCGTCCTCGTCCAGCGCGGTACCCTCCGCGTCGGCGACACGATGGTCGTGGGCGACGCGTACGGCCGAGTCCGCGCGATGCTCGACGACAAGGGCAACAACGTCGAGGAAGCGGGTCCGTCGACCCCCGTCCTGGTCCTGGGTCTCACCAACGTCCCCGGCGCCGGCGACAACTTCCTCGTCGTCGACGAGGACCGTACGGCCCGTCAGATCGCCGAGAAGCGTGCTGCGCGTGAGCGCAACGCCAACTTCGCCAAGCGTGTCCGCCGGGTGTCCCTGGAAGACCTGGACTCGGTCCTCAAGGCCGGTCTGGTCCAGGAACTCAACCTCATCATCAAGGGCGACGCGTCCGGTGCGGTCGAGGCCCTGGAGTCCTCGCTGCTCCAGCTCGACGTCGGCGAAGAGGTCGACATCCGCGTCCTGCACCGCGGTGTGGGTGCGGTCACCGAGTCCGACATCGACCTGGCGATGGGCTCCGACGCCATCGTCATCGGCTACAACGTCCGTGCGGCCGGCCGTGCCGCGCAGATGGCGGAGCGCGAGGGCGTCGACGTCCGCTACTACTCGGTGATCTACCAGGCCATCGAGGAGATCGAGGCGGCCCTCAAGGGTCTGCTCAAGCCGGAGTACGAAGAGGTCGAGCTCGGTACGGCGGAGGTCCGCGAGATCTTCCGCTCGTCCAAGCTGGGCAACATCGCGGGTGTGCTCATCCGCTCCGGCGAGGTCAAGCGCAACACCAAGGCGCGGCTCCTGCGCGATGGCAAGGTCATCGCCGAGAACCTCACCATCTCCGGTCTGCGCCGCTTCAAGGACGACGTCACCGAGATCCGCGAGGGCTTCGAGGGTGGTATCAACCTCGGAAACTTCAACGACATCAAGGTCGACGACGTCATCGCGACGTACGAGATGCGCGAGAAGCCCCGCGCGTAAGCGCGAGGCACATCGCACGGTGTCGTAAGCCCGGGGCCGGTCGGCGGAATATCCGTCGATCGGCCCCGGCCGTTGCGTGTACGGTTCTGGTGACCCTGCCGCGCGACGGCCCGGCAGGCCACCTAACCCGCACCGGCGGGACATCCGGAACTGAATGTACGTGGGGACTCTGTCCTTCGACCTGCTCCTCGGCGACGTCCACTCGCTGAAGGAGAAACGCTCCGTGATCCGGCCCATCGTCGCCGAGCTCCAACGCAAGTTCTCCGTGAGCGCGGCCGAGGTGGGTGATCAGGATCTGCACCGCAGGGCCCGTATCGGGGTCGCTCTGGTGAGTGGGGACACGGGGTTCCTCTCGGACGTGCTGGACCGCTGCGAGCGGCTGGTCGCGGCGCGTCCGGAAGTGGAGCTGTTGTCGGTGAGACGGCGGCTGCACGGTGATGAAGACTGATAGCAAGACATAAGAAGGAGACGGACCAGTGGCCGACAATGCGCGGGCGAAGAAGCTGGCGGACCTCATCCGGGAGGTGGTGGCCGAGAAGCTGCAGCGTGGTGTCAAGGACCCCCGCCTCGGTACGCACGTGACCATCACGGACACCCGGGTCACCGGCGACCTGCGGGAGGCCACGGTCTTCTACACGGTGTACGGCGACGACGAGGACCGGGCCAGCGCGGCCGCGGGCCTGGAGAGCGCCAAGGGCGTACTGCGTTCCGCGGTCGGCCGGGCGGCGGGCACCAAGTTCACGCCCACCCTGACCTTCGTCGCGGACGCCCTCCCGGAGAACGCCAAGACCATCGAGGACCTCCTCGACAAGGCGCGCGCCTCCGACGCCCAGGTGCGCGAGGTGTCCTCCGGCGCCCAGTACGCCGGCGACGCCGACCCGTACAAGAAGCCGGGCGACGACGAGGACGCAGCCGCGGAATGAGCAAGCACGCAGGCACGCCGGACGGCCTTGTCATCGTCGACAAGCCGTCCGGCTTCACTTCGCACGACGTGGTCGCCAAGATGCGCGGGATCGCCAAGACCCGGCGCGTCGGCCACGCCGGCACGCTCGACCCGATGGCGACGGGCGTCCTCGTCCTGGGCGTCGAGAAGGCCACCAAACTCCTCGGCCACCTCGCGCTCACCGAGAAGGAATACCTCGGCACCGTCCGCCTCGGCCAGAACACGCTGACGGACGACGCGGAGGGCGAGATCACCTCCTCCACGGACGCCTCCGGGGTGACCCGGGAGGCCGTGGACGCGGGCATCGCCAAGCTGTCCGGCGAGATCATGCAGGTGCCGTCCAAGGTCAGCGCCATCAAGATCAAGGGCGTGCGCTCCTACAAGCGGGCGCGGGACGGCGAGGACTTCGACATCCCGGCCCGGCCGGTGACCATCTCGTCCTTCCAGGTGTACGACATGCGGGACGCGGAGGCGGAGGACGGCACCAAGGTCGTCGACCTGGTCGTCTCCGTCGTCTGCTCCAGCGGTACGTACATCCGCGCCCTGGCCCGCGACCTGGGCGCCGACCTCGGCGTCGGCGGGCACCTGACCGCGCTGCGGCGCACCCGGGTGGGCCCGTACAAGCTCGACCGGGCGCGGACCCTGGACCAGCTCCAGGAGGAGCTGACCGTCATGCCGATCGGCGAGGCGGCGGCCGCGGCCTTCCCCCGCTGGGACCTGGACGCGCGCCGGGCCTCGCTGCTCGCCAACGGCGTGCGCATCGAGATGCCGGACGCCTATCCGGCGGGGCGGCCCGTGGCCGTCTTCGGCCCCGAGGGCCGGCTGCTGGGGCTCGTCGAGAACAAGGGCGGCAAGGCCAAGTCGCTGGCCGTCTTCGCCTGATCCGCCCCTGATCCGCAGTGACGCCTGATCCGCAATGACGTGGAGCGGTGAGCGCACATCACCCGCCGCTCACCGCTCCACGACCCCCCTCGTGTAGGTCTCTTTCCACCGCAGCCCCCGTATTCACCCGTGCGAGCAGGCGCGCGGAGTGACTGACGGAGCACAAGGGGGCGCTTTCCGCCGCCCGGTCCGCCGTGCGCCGCCGGCCGGCGGGGCGCTGCGGCAACCGGTTCCGCGACGCCGTGTCGCCGAGATGACACAGAGCGCCGCGGACCCGGATACCGATGCGGGGCCCCGGGCGGCGGCATGGCAGTCTTAGACCTGCAATCGGCAATCAGGACAGGGCATACAGGGCCTCAACGGTTCGGGCGAGGAGCGGTCACAGTGCAGCGCTGGCGTGGCTTGGAGGACATCCCCCAGGACTGGGGACGCAGCGTCGTCACCATCGGCTCCTACGACGGCGTGCACCGGGGCCATCAGCTGATCATCGGGCGTGCCGTCGCCACGGCGCGCGAGCTCGGCGTCCCCTCCGTGGTCGTCACCTTCGACCCGCACCCCAGCGAGGTCGTGCGCCCCGGCAGCCACCCGCCGATCCTGGCCCCCTACGACCGCCGTGCCGAACTGATGGCCGAGCTGGGTGTCGACGCGCTGCTCGTCCTGCCCTTCACGGCGGAGTTCTCGCAGCTCTCCCCGGCCGACTTCATCGTCAAGGTGCTCGTGGACAAGCTGCACGCCCGCACCGTCATCGAGGGCCCGAACTTCCGCTTCGGCCACCGCGCCGCCGGGAACGTCGACTTCCTGCGCGAGCTGGGCTCCACGTACGACTACCAGGTCGAGGTCGTCGACCTGGTGGCGCGCGGCGAGGCGGGCGGCGGCATGCCGTTCTCCTCGACGCTGGCCCGCAAGCTGGTCGCGGAGGGCGACGTGCAGGGCGCGGCCGAGGTGCTGGGCCGGCCGCACCGGGTCGAGGGCGTCGTGGTCCGCGGTGCGCAGCGCGGACGCGAACTCGGCTATCCGACGGCCAACGTCGAGACGCCGCCGCACACCGCGGTACCGGCGGACGGCGTGTACGCGGGCTGGCTCACGGCCAACGGCGAGCGGATGCCCGCCGCGATCTCGGTGGGCACGAACCTGCAGTTCGACGCCACCGAGCGGACCGTGGAGGCGTACGCGATCGACCGGGTCGGCCTCGACCTGTACGGCCTGCACGTGACCATCGACTTCCTCGCGTACGTGCGCGGAATGGCGAAGTTCGACTCGCTGGACGGCCTGCTGGAGGCCATCGCGGACGACGTGAAGCGTGCGCGGACGCTGACCGAGGCGTACGACGCCGAGCACTGAGCCGCGGCGGCGGCCGCCGCCGCGCCGGAACGCACGAGGGCCCGTACCTCCCCGCCGGGGAAGGTACGGGCCCTTCGCACTGCCGTGGTTCCGTCGTCAGCCGAGGCGCGGGTCGCGCGGGGGCTGCTGCGGCGCCTGCGGTCCCTGGGGGGCCGGGGGCTGCGGCTGGTGGGGCTGCTGGGGCTGCCAGGGCTGGCCGGGCTGCGGGTAGGGCTGGCCGTACGGCTGCGGGGGCTGCTGGTACGGCGACGGCGCCTGCGGCTGGCCGTACGGCTGCGCCGCGGGGTGCGGCTGCTGGGGCTGCTGCTGCGCCTGCTGGGGCTGGTGGGGCTGCTGCGGGGCGCCCCAGTGGCCCTGGGGGGCCTGCTGGGCGGCCCGTACGAAGTCCTCGGCCACCAGGGCGGAGAGGTTGAAGTACGCCTCACGGGTCTTGGGCCGCATGAGGTCGAGGTCGACCTCGGCACCGGCCGCGAGGTGCTCGTCGAACGGCACGACGACGACGCCGCGGCAGCGCGTCTCGAAGTGCTGCACGATGTCCTCGATCTTGATCATCTTGCTGGTCTCGCGGACCCCCGAGATGACGGTGAGGGAGCGCGAGACGAGGTCCCCGTACCCGTGCGCGGAGAGCCAGTCGAGCGTCGTGCTCGCACTGCTGGCTCCGTCCACGGACGGGGTCGAGATGATGATCAGCTGATCGGCCAGGTCCAGGACCCCGCGCATGGCGGAGTAGAGGAGGCCGGTACCCGAGTCGGTGAGGATGATCGGGTACTGGCGGCCGAGCGTCTCGATGACGCGGCGGTAGTCCTCGTCGTTGAAGGTCGTCGAAACGGCCGGGTCCACGTCGTTGGCGATGATCTCCAGGCCGGAAGGGGCCTGGGAGGTGAACCGCCGGATGTCCATGTAGGAGTTCAGGTACGGGATCGCCTGGACCAGGTCCCGGATCGTGGCCCCGGTCTCGCGCCGGACGCGGCGGCCGAGGGTGCCGGCGTCCGGGTTGGCGTCGATGGCCAGGATCTTGTCCTGCCGCTCGGTGGCCAGGGTGGCGCCGAGGGCGGTGGTGGTCGTGGTCTTGCCGACGCCGCCCTTGAGGCTGATGACGGCGATGCGGTAGCAGGACATGACCGGGGTGCGGATGAGCTCCAGCTTGCGCAGCCGGTCGGCCTCGGCGGCCTTGCCGCCGAAGCGGAAGCCGGAGCGCTGGGGCTTGGGCTTCTGCTTGCCGCGCAGCAGGCGGTCGGAGGACAGCTCGACGGCGGCGGTGTACCCGAGGGGCGCGCCGCCGGAGGCCGGGCCGGGCTGGTAGCGCGGGTCGTGCGGCTGGGGGCCCGGGCCCGGCTGGGGGGCGGGCGACCACGGGGCGCCGGTGCGGGGGTCGACGTGGGGCGGGGCGGGCGCCGGAGCCGGAGCCGGGAACGCGTAGTCGTTCTGCGGCTGCGGCTGCGGTTGGGCCGGGGCCGGGGAGACCGGCGGGGGGAAGCCGTACCCCTCCTGCGGCTGCGGCTGCGGCTGCGGCTGGGGCTGCGGCTGGGCCGGGCCGGGTGCCGGCGCCGGGGAGACCGGCGGAGGGAAGCCGTACCCGTTCTGCGGGGCGAACGACGGTGGCAGCGCGGGCAGTTCACCGCCGGATCCCTCGAAGGAGGTCACCACGGGCGGGTGAGGCGCATCCACAGGGCTGACGGGGGACGGCGTCTCCGGAGCCGGGGCGGCGTAGGGCCCGGGCACGGCGTCCGCCACCGGTTCGGAAGCGGGGGCCGGGGCCGGCGTCGCGTAGGGCGAGGGCACGGCGTCAGCGCCCGGGGGAGCGAAAGGCGCCGGGACGGCGTCCGCGACCGGCTGGGGTGCCGGGGGCGCCGGAGGCGTGAACGGCGCCGGGAGGGCGTCCGCGACCGGTTCGGGGGTCGGGGGTGCCGGGGGCGTGAACGGCGCCGGGGCCGCGTCCGGCGCGGGCGCGGGCGGCTCCTCCGCCGGGGCCTCGGCGGCCGCGAACGGGATGGCCGTGCCGTCGGGCGGAGTGTCGTGCCGCTGCACGGGGACGGGGACGGGGGTCTCGGCGGCGGGCTTCGCCAGCGCCACGGGCGCGGGCGAAGGCGCGGGCGGGGCCTCGTCCACCGGGGCGCTCAGGGGCGCGGGCAGGCCCGGCGGCTGCTCGGCCGGAGCCGCGGCCGGCGCGGGGGTGCCCGCATCGTCCGCCGGGGTGCGCGGGGCCGGGGGAGCGATGCGCATGGTCGGCGGCGAGGCCACGTCCGAAGGGCTGTGGGGCTCGAAGCCGCTGCCCGCGGGCAGGCCGGGTACCGGCGTGGCCGGGGCCGCGCCCTGCGTGTACCAGGCCGGCGGGGTGTAGTCGATGGTGAACTCGCCCGTCATCTCGGGCTCCGCGTCGGACTGATCGTCCGTCGGGACGTCCCACGTCCCGCCGCGCCTCTCGTTCCGATCGCCGTTCACTGGTCCTCCTGGTCTGTCGAACACCGGTCCGGCGCCCACCTCGACGCCGCGCCCTCACTCAGCCTAATCGGGCCCCGAGGCCAGTGTCCGCCCCAGGCGGTCGCCGCACGGTGCCAGGGGCGGTCGGGGCAGGCTTCGCGGATGCCCGAGGTGTCCCCTCCCACAGACCGGCCACCCCTGAGCAACCGTCATCCCCGCGGTCAGTCGATGCGGCGGGCGGGCCCCAGCAGGTTGTGCTCCGCGTCGGTGCCCTGGGTCATGACGAACTGGCGGTCCCGCCCCGTGCACCACAGCGTCACGCCGTCGCCCAGCGTCGGCAGCGAATCCACCGCCGGCTGCGGCAGGTTCATCAGCCGGCCGATCTGCTCCGCCTCGTCCGGGGACACCCGCTGGACACCCACCAGCGAGGAGTTCTGCAGCAGCCGCGGCGCCGTCGGGCTCAGGTACGGCAGCAGCGTCAGCACCGACTGCCAGGGACCCGCCACCACGCGCCCGCGCGGGGGCCGCATCCCGCAGTCGCGGATCACCAGCACCGGGCTGCCCGCCGACGCGCCCTGCGGCGGCACCCGGCCCACCTCGTGCAGGGTCACGCACTGCTGCCCGCCGCCCGCGGCCTGGGCCAGCCCGGACCACACCGGCCCGCGGCCCGTCTCCACCACGACCCGCGCACCCGTGGCCGCCGCGCGCAGCGCCAGGACCTGCGCGGTCCACAGGCCGCCGATCAGCGTCACCTCGTACGGCGTCGGCCGGTTGACGCCCAGCACCGCCGGCCGTCCCTCGGCGTCCACGCCGATGACGACCCCGTCGTCCCCGACGGGCAGCGCCAGTACGTCCAGATCCGTCGCCGGCACCACATGCCGCTCCCGGCGCGGGCCGATCAGTCCGAAACCGCCCCTCATCGCGCCCCTCCCAGCGGCAGCGAAGCCAGCAGCCCCGGTACCTGTTCACGGTCGAGCCGGACCAGGCCGGTCCGTACGCCCCGGGCCGTCCGCTCCAGCTCCCGGCGGGCCGTCACCAGTTCCTCGTCGCTGCGCCCCGTCACCCGTACGTGGCCGGTCAGGGTGACGCCCTGGCGCTCCGCCGGGGCGATCGTCAGGCTGAAGTTCGTCGCCAGGGCCGGAAGCGAGGTCAGCAGCGCCACGAACTGCGGCAGCGACGCCGCCCCGGCACCGCCCAGCTGCGGCCAGCGGCCTATCCAGTACGTGGTGTGCCGCCGGTCGTCGCAGCGCCAGGTCCGCGCCGTCTCCTCGGTCCGGCGGCCGGTGCTCGACGAGCGGCCCGCCTGGGTGATCGCCATCGGGTTGGCACACGAGGAGGTGGCCAGCGCCGCCGTCAGCTCCTGCTCGGTCAGCACCGTCGCCCGGAAGCCCGCCCCCGTCAGCCGGCTCGCCAACTGGTCGGCCGCGCGCACCACACAGCGCTGCGCGCCCGCGAGCCCGCCGCCGCGCGCGGTGACCGCCTCGGGGCACAGCTCCGGGTCGAGCTTGAGCGCGATCCACGTCAGCCGCACCGCCGGCGTGCCCGTCTGGGCCTGCAGCGGAGCGTAGTTGCGCGTCGCCATCGACTGGGCCGGCAGGTGCGGCGCGGGCGCCGGCTGGGTGTGCTGCACCAGCTGCGCCGACTCCAGCCGGATGCCGTCCACTTCGAGGATGTCCCGGACGAGTGCGAGCGGCAGCGGCCGGGCACCGCGGTCGGGCCGCAGGGCGGTCGCGTCCATGTCGACCTGGACCACGGCCGTCAGGAAGGTCCCGTCGCCCACCATTCCGACCGGCCGCCGGTCGCGGTCGCTGAAGGTGAGGGTGCGCAGCGCGGGATCGGCCTCGACGAGCGGGGCCAGCCCCGGCTCGGTCCCGGCCGGGACCGCGAACGCCGCGGCCCGGCGCCTGCGCGCCCGCAGCGCGAGCGCACCGCCGATCCACTCGGGCAGGGAGCGCTGGTGGCGGCGTACGACCGCGAGCACCACGAGGGCGACGGCCAGCACACCGGCGGGAACCAGCAGCAGCGGCTCCACGACCCAGGCCACCAGCAGGGCGGCCGCGGCGACCTGCAGCAGCACGAGCTGTTGCAGTCGGAACGGGCCGAACCGGCCAGGGCTCGACTTCGGATGCGGTGTCACCCCGCCGCGCACGGATGCGGCCGCGCCGGTGCGCGGCTGCGTCGCGGTGGCCATCACGCGCCCACCCTCCCTTTCTCCCCAGCTACCGCTGGGAGGTGCCCCCAGGGGCCAGACCCCGTGCGTACCGGAGCTGCGCGCCGGCCGCCGCACGCTCCCGGAATCTCCCCGATCCATTCCCACAGCCCTGATGCCGCGAAGACCCTGAACGGTGCGGTCCGGAAGGAGTTGAGCGGCCGCCCCACCCTACCCGGCCCGTGCGCACCCTCCGTCAAGAGGCATAGTAGGTGGCCGGTCCGACAATCGAGGCCCGGGGACCGTAACCACCGACCGGGCCGTGCGGGGAGAAGCAGGCGGTCATGGCATCACGGCGTGATGAACTCAACGCGTACACCTTTGCGAAGCGGCGCACGGTGGCCGCGTTCCTCCAGCCCTCCGCGACGGGCTCCGAGGAAGGTGCTCCGCGCCCGCTGCGTGCGGTACTGCCCGGCATGGTGGCGGGGGCGCTGGTCCTCGCCGGATTCGGCGCCTGGGGCATGTTCAAGCCGCAGGCTCCCAAGGGCTGGGACGAGCCGGGGACGAAGGTCATCGTCGGCAAGCAGTCGACCACCCGGTACGTGGTGCTGACGACCAAGGTGAACGGCAAGGACCAGACCCGGCTGCACCCGGTGCTGAACCTCGCCTCCGCCCGACTCCTGCTGGATCCGCAGAAGTTCAAGGTCATCCAGGTCGACGACAAGGTCCTGGACGCGGGCAAGCCGCCGCGCGGCCCCATCGTCGGCATCCCGTACGCCCCGGACCGGCTGCCCGCGAAGCAGGACGCCGGCAAGGCCAAGCGCTGGGCCGTCTGCCAGGCGCCGGGCGGCAATTCCAAGACCGTCCAGACCGCCACCTTCGTGCTCGCCGACCGCGAGGCGGGCCTGATGGACGACGCCCGCAAGGTCACCGACAGCCAGATGCTGTACGTCCAGAGCACGGGAGCGGGCAAGGAGCGGTACCTGGTCGACGCGACGGGCCACAAGTACAAGTTCCCCGAGGGCACGGCGGACGCGGGCAAGATGACCAACGCGCTGGTCGGCAGCACCGGCGCCTCCCCGCAGCAGGTCACGGAGCAGTGGCTGGCCACCCTCGACCCCGGTGACGACCTCGCCTTCCCGCAGCTGCCCGCCGCGGCCGGCACGAAGGCCGACGTCCCGGGCCTGACCAGCGCCGACAACAAGGTCGGCATGGTGCTGAAGGCACAGACCGGATCCGGTGCGCAGCACTACGTCGTCCTGCCCGGCAAGGTCGCCCCGGTCTCCGACTTCGTCGCCTGGCTGCTGATCTCCGCGCCCGCGACCGACGGCCTCAACATGCACGGCAAGCCGCGCGAGGTCGACCTGCAGTCGCTCAACCCGGACGCCGCCCCCTTCAAGGGCGAGGCCAGGTGGCCGCAGAAGAAGTCGGACCGGATCAACCAGACCGCACCCGCCGACGCCGCCGCCGGATCCTCCGCGGGCGCCGGCGCCCGCGACACGATCTGCAACGTCCTGCGCTCCGTGGACGGCCAGGGCAACCAGACGCTCAGCACCTGGGCCGGCACCGGCTTCCCCATCGACATCACGGCCAGCGGCACGAGCGCGTACGTCACCCCCGGCTCCGGGCTGCTCTACACGCAGGTCCAGGGCAGGCAGACCACCGCCGGCGGCGCCCTCTTCCTGGTCACCGACACCGGCCTGCGGTACGCCGTACAGGCCAACGGCGACAGCGACGCGGAGAAGTCGAAGATCGGCGCCCCCGACCAGCAGCAGGGCGCCGCGGGCACCTCCGGCACCGCGGACGGCCGCCCCGAGCCCAGCCAGGCGCAGGTCCGGCTCGGCTACGGAGGCGTCGTACCGGCCCTGGTGCCCATCGCCTGGTCGGAGTTCCTCTCCAAGGGACCGCGCCTGGACACCAACTCGGCCCGCCAGCCGCAGGGTTCGTGAGGACGCCGCCGATGCCCACTCCCACGTACCGGCGCGGCGCCGTCCTCGCCGCGGGCCTCACCCTCGCCGCGGTCTGCGCCACGGGCCCCGCGACCCCCGCACGCGCCGCGGCCGCCGCGGCTGCGCCCCCGCGGCAGACGCCGCCGCCCACCCTGCTGCTCAGCGGCGGCGGCGAGTGCACCTTCCCCATGAAGAAGCAGATCGCCGACCGCCCCTGGGCCCTGCAGCGGCTCCTGCTCGACGCGCTCTGGGCGCAGACCAAGGGCAAGGACAAGGACGGCAAGAGCGTGCGCGTCGCCGTCATCGACACCGGTGTCGACCGGGCGAACCCGCAGCTCAGCGCCGCCGTCGACACGAGCGCGGGCAAGGACTTCCTCGACCCCAAGGGCGGCGACGGCACCATCGACACGGTCGGGCACGGCACGAAGGTCGCCGGGCTGATCGCGGCCCGCCCCCAGGAGGGCACGGGCTTCGTCGGGCTGGCCCCGGACGCCACGATCATCCCCATCCGGCAGAACGACGGACAGGGCAAGGGCAATGCCCTCAGCCTGGCCCAGGCCATCGACCACGCCGTCGCCAAGGGCGCCCAGGTCATCAACATCTCCCAGGACACCGACGCCGCGATGAGCGCGGACTCCGAGCTCGGCAAGGCCGTCCAGCGGGCCATCGACCAGAAGATCGTGGTCGTGGCCTCCGCGGGCAACGACGGCATGACCGGCGAGAAGCGCCGGACCTACCCGGCGGCCTTCCCCGGCGTCCTCGCGGTCGCCTCCTCGGACCGCAACAACGAGCGGGCCGCCTTCTCCCAGCCCGGCGACTTCATCGCAGTCGCGGCGCCCGGCGTCGACATGGTCTCCACCGTCCCGGGCTTCGGCCAGTGCATCGACAACGGCACCAGCTTCTCGGCCCCGTACGTCGCCGGCGTCGCGGCCCTGCTGCGCGCCAAACACCCGGAGTGGACGCCGCAGCAGGTCGTCTGGCAGATCGAGGGCACCGCCGAACGCTCCGTCAACGGCCGTGACGACTATGTCGGCTGGGGCGTCGTCGACCCGGTCCGCGCGCTCACCCAGGACCACGAGGCCCCGAAGGCCCCCGTCCCGGACCCCGGACCGCCCCCGGCGGCCGCCCCGGAGGCGGCGCCGATGCAGCTGTCGGAGACGGCGCAGGAGCGCGAGGAGCGGTTCGGGACGTACGCTCTGGGCATCGGGGGCGTGCTGATCGCGGTCATCGCCGGTACGGCGATCGTCATTCGTGACGCACGGCGACGCCGTCGCCGTTTGCAGTGAACAGTCACAGTTCATCAACGGAAGCAGCCCACCGGTGTTGGGGCGCTGCGGCGAACTGGCTAGAGTGACACCAGGCTTCACGACTGTGATCGGGGGATCGCGTGAAGCGGAGGGGGAGTTCCTGGAGCGCGTGGCTCAAAACCGCGCCGGGAACGTCCGCTCCGCTGCGCAATCCGCCGGTTTTGCCGGCGAATTGAGAAGTGAGGAGCTTCGGATGAGCAACAATTTCGGTCTCGCAGACGATCCGATCGTCCAGGCGAAGAACAAGATCGAGACGACGGCCAACGCCGTCACCACCCAGTCCCGCGAGCTGGCCGACATCCTCGCCACGGTGAGCGCCGGCTGGACCGGTGTGGGTGCCTCGGGCTTCGTCTCCGCCCAGACCGTCGTCAACGAGGACCACGACGAGATCCGACGGCTGCTCGGCGTGCTGCACAACGCGGTCGCCCAGACCAAGAACCTGAGCAACGCCCAGGACGACGACGTGCGCGCGGCCTTCAAGGCCGTCCAGTCCTCCGCCGGCGGTTCGGGTTCGGGTCTCAACAGCATCTGACCTGACGTCGTCGCGTTACGTCGTTCCCCACTCAGCCCCGCGCGAAGGAGAAGATCATGGCTGGTACCGACGGGCACACCCGGGTTCGGTATGAGAGCGTCCAGGAGATGGCCAACCGCATCCGGATCGTCTCGAAGAAGATCGTCACGGACCTCCAGGAGATGGACCAGGCCCTGAAGGTCGTGACCGACACCTGGGACGGTGAGGCGCACGCCGCCTACGTCACCCTCCAGGGGAAGTACAAGGCCAAGGCCGACCACATGCAGCACCAGCTGGAGAAGGTCGCCTCGCTCATCGAGCACGGCAAGGGCCAGTACCGGGCCACCGACGTGAAGGCCTCGCGCCTGTTCACCGAGGCCTACTGAGCCACCGCCTGCTGAGCAGCCACCGCCTGCTGAGCAACCCGGGCTCCCGGGCCCACCGCGGCCTGCCGGGCCCGGCCGGACACGACGACGGGGCGCGCCCGCATCGGGCGCGCCCCGTCGTCGTACCCGGGTGCCGTCGGCAGGGCTTACGCCGGCCCGCGGTCCAGGTCGAACTCGCCGTCCCTGGCCCCGAGTACGAACGCCTCCCACTCGGCGGCGGTGTACCGCAGCACGGTGTCCCGGTCGAGCGAGGAGCGCATCGCCACCGCGCCCTCAGGGAGCCGGGCGATCTCGACGCGCTCCTCGTCGGGGCTGGTCCCGGGCGGCCCTTCCCACTCCACGCCGCTGATGTCGAGCGCGTACAGCTCGTCCTTCTCCTGCTGGGTGCCCATGTGCGGCCTTTCCCTCGGCGGTGCTGCGTGTTCGCTGCCGATTATCGGTGCTGCGGACCGGGCCGGGGGAGTGTTTCCCGTCCAGTCGCCGATCTGCGTGGAACCCATCGCAGGCGTGAGGGCCACGCGGCCGCCGCCCTGCGCCACGGCGACGAGCGCCGCGGGCGGGGGCCCGGCTGCCCGGGCCCCCGTGTCTCACATCCCCGGCAGCCGCCCCAGCTGGACCAGCGAGGCACCCCGCTTGCGCGAGTGGAAGTAGGCCCGGCCCGGCGGCATCGGGCGCGGCCGCACGTTGCCGATCAGGTCGCCCTCGGACGGGTCGCCCGAGAGCACCACGCCCTGGGCCCCGAGCTCCTTGAAGCGCTGCATGAACGGCTCGTACATCGAGCGCGAGGCGCCCGCCGAGTTCCGCGCGATGATGAAGCGGACGCCCGTGTCCCGGGCGAACGGCAGGAACTCCACCAGCTGCGCCAGCGGGTTGCCCTGGCTGGTGGCGACCAGGTCGTAGTCGTCGATGATGATGAACACGTCCGGGCCCGTCCACCAGCTGCGGTCCCGCAGCTGCTGCGGCGTGACGTCGGTCGGCGGCTGGCGCCGCGAGAACACGCCGCCCAGCGCCTCCATGTGCGTCTGGAGGGAGCTCGCCATCGGCGCGTATTCCAGCAGGTGCTCCTCCGGCAGCGCCCCGAGCAGGCTGCGCCGGTAGTCGCCGACCACCAGCCGGGCCTGGTCGGGCGTGTACCGGTCCGCGATCTGCTGGGCGATCAGCCGCAGCAGGTTCGTCTTGCCCGACTCGCTCTCGCCGAAGACGAGGAAGAAGGGGTCGGTCTCGAAGTCGACGAACACCGGCTCCAGGTCGGTCTCGTCGATGCCGATCGCCAGCCCGCGACCGGGGTACTCCCCGCCCCGGGGCAGCTGGTCGGCGTGCAGCAGCCGCGGCAGCAGCCGTACGCCGGGAGCCGCGGCCCCCGTCCAGTTCTGCTTCACCGCCGACACGAAGGCGGCCGTGGCCTCCGACAGGTCCTCCGGGTCGTGCGAGCCGTCGATCCGCGGCAGCGCGCCCAGGAAGTGCAGCTTCTCCGCCACCTGACCGCGACCCGGCATGCCCGGGGGCACGTTCGCCGCGACCTTGCGGTCGAACTCGGAGTCCATGACGTCGCCGAGGCGCAGCTCCAGCCGGTTCAGCATCTGGTCCTTGAGCGCGGCCCGCACCTCCATGTACCGGGCCGCGGTGATCACCACGTGGATGCCGTAGCCCAGGCCGCGCGAGGCGATGTCGGTGACCACCGGCTCCAGGCCCTCGTACTCGCCCCGGAAACCGCCCCAGCCGTCGACGACGAGGAACACGTCGCCCCAGGGCTCACCGGGCAGCTCGCCCGCCGCGCGCCGCCGCCGGTAGGTGCCGATCGAGTCGATCGCGTTGGCGCGGAAGAACTCCTCGCGCCGGTTGAGGATGCCGGCCACCTCCGCGACCGTACGCCGCACCCGCTCCGGGTCCAGGCGGGAGGCGATCCCGCCCACGTGCGGCAGCTCGGCGACCGCCGACAGGCTGCCGCCGCCGAAGTCCAGCCCGTAGAACTGCACCTCGCGCGGGGTGTGCGTCAGCGCGAACGAGGAGATCAGGGTCCGCATCAGCGTCGACTTGCCCGACTGCGGGCCGCCGACCACCATCATGTGGCCCGCCGCACCCGAGAAGTCCCGGTACAGCACCTCGCGCCGCTGCTCGAACGGCTTGTCGATCAGGCCGAGCGGCACCACGAGTCCGCCGGGCCGCGTGTACCCCTCCGCGTGCAGCCCGCGCTCAGCCGAGGCGGCCAGTGCCGGCAGCAACTGGTCCAGCGGCGGCGCCTGGTCCAGGGGCGGCAGCCACACCTGGTGCGCCGGCACCCCCTGACCCTCCAGCCGGCTCACGATCACGTCCAGCACGGTGTCCGCGAGGGCGTCGTCCTCCCGGGGCGCCTGCGCCGCCAGGTACGCCGGGTCCGGCGCCGCGTACACCACGGGCACCGGCGCCGCCGTGAACAGCGCCGGGCGGCGCTCCACCGGGAACAGGCCCACCGACAGGTCCGGGCCGCCCGAGCGGTAGGTCCCCGAGACGTACGCGGCCTTGAACCGCGTCATCTCGTCCGTACCGAACTTCAGATAGCCCGAACCGGGCACCGACGGCAGGTGGTAGGCGTCCGGCACGCCGATCGCCGTACGCGACTCCGCCGCCGAGAAGGTCCGCAGACCGATCCGGTACGAGAGGTACGTGTCCAGGCCGCGCAGCTTGCCCTCCTCCAGGCGCTGCGAGGCCAGCAGCAGGTGCACGCCCAGCGACCGGCCGATCCGGCCGATCTGGATGAACATGTCGATGAAGTCCGGCTTGGCGGTGAGCAGTTCGGAGAACTCGTCGATGACCAGCACCAGCGAGGCCAGCGGCTCCAGCGGGGCGCCCGCCGCGCGCGCCTTCTCGTAGTCGTGGATGTTGGCGTAGTTGCCCGCCGAGCGCAGCAGCTCCTGCCGGCGCTGGAGCTCTCCGCGGATCGAGTCGCCCATGCGGTCCACGAGCGTCAGGTCGTCCGCCAGGTTGGTGATGACGGCCGCGACGTGCGGCATCTGCCCCATGCCGGTGAAGGTCGCACCGCCCTTGAAGTCGGCGAGGACGAAGTTCAGCGTCTCCGAGGTGTGCGTGACCGCCAGGCCCAGCACCAGCGTGCGCAGCAGCTCCGACTTGCCGGAACCGGTCGCGCCCACGCACAGGCCGTGCGGTCCCATGCCCTCCTGCGCGGCCTCCTTGAGGTCCAGCATGACCGGCGCGCCGTCCTCGCCGACACCGATCGGCACCCGCAGCCGTTCACCGGCCGACCGCGGCCGCCAGGTCCGCGCCACGTCGATCGAGGCCGCGTCGCCCAGGTTCAGCAGATCCGTGAAGTCCAGATTGGCCAGCAGCGGCTCGTCGTCGTCGCCCCCGCCCGTGCGCAGCGGCGCCAGCTGGCGCGCCAGCGCCTCCGCCGCGGGAAGCGACAGCGTGTCCGGCACGCCCTCGTACGCGACGCCCGCGCCCGACTCCAGCCGCAGCCGGCCCGGCCGCACCACGACCGACAGCCCGCCGCGCGGCTCGTCCAGCTCGCCCGCGACCACCTCGACGATGGTCACGCCCTGCAGACCCTCCGCGGCGGCGAACACCGAGTCCGGCGGCACCAGTCCGCCGCGGGAGTTGGCGTCCAGGACGACGACCAGGTGCGGCTGGTCCAGCACCGGCGACACGTCCCGGCTGAACCGCGGCCGGCCCTCCAGGCGGGGCGCCAGCAGCGCCTCCAGCTCGGTGAGGTGGTCACTGAACAGCCGCTTCGTACCGGCCCCGTCCACCTGCCCCGGCACCTGCGTGTGCGGCAGCCACTTCGTCCAGTCCCACGCGGGCACCGCGCCCGGCGCGGCCACCACGGCCACCACCAGGTCCTCGGGCGAGTGCAGCGTCGCGAGCTGCGCCACCATCGCCCGCGCCGCCCCGCGCGCCGACTCCGGCTCCCCGGACACCGTCACGTGGTAGAAGGCCCGCAGCGACACCGCGACCGGCAGTCCGTCCAGCGAGGAGTGCACCTTCAGGAAGCGCTGCATCGCCCCCGCGGTCAGCGGCTCCAGCTCGTCCACCGGGGCCGTGTCCGGCGCCACCAGCGGCGTCGCCAGGCGCTGCGCGCCCAGACCCAGCCGGGCCTGCCCGAAGTCCTCGTCGCCGACGCGCCGTTCCCACAGCCGCGAACCCTCGGCCACCACCGACCACAACTGCTCGGGGGCCGGGTGCAGATAGAGCTGTGCATCGCGCTGCGCCCGGGCGGTCCTGCGGACCTGGCGCCGGGTCTGCGCAAGGTATTTGAGGTAGTCCCGGCGCACATCGGCCATTTGCCCCTGCGTACCGCGCCGGTGGCGCATCAGCTGGGCGATCATCATGCCCACCGTGGACACCAGCATCAGCACACCCATGATGCGCATGAACGGCGCCGCACCCGGCATGAAGAAGAAGACGACCGACGAGCCCATGCCGAGCATCGGCAGGAGCTGCATCAGCATGCCCTCCTGCTGCCCGCGGGGAAGCTCCGGCGGAGCCTCCAGTCTCAGCTCGTCCGAAGGGACTTCGGGCGGCAGGGACCGCGGCGGGCGTTTGACGACGATCTGACTCACCGGAGCATCAATCCCTCGAAAACGGACGGGACGTCGCCACCGGCGCCCCCAAGTCCCGGACGCGAAGGGGTCTCCCACCCCCGCGACGGTGATCCTACTTGCCGACAGTCACGCATACTCCCGGTAGGGTGGCCCGCGCAGTATGCGCATCCGCGAATCCGAGGCGAATCCGGGGCGGCCCAGCACGCACCCGCATCGCCAACCAGGGGGGTCACACAGGTGAGTACGGCCGCAACGACGGGTTTCTGCAGGGTCACCGTCGTGGCTCCCGACAGCCGCATCGACGTCGCCCTCCCCGAGGACATCGCCGTCGCCGACGTCTACCCCGAACTGCTGCGCCTCACCGGCCAGACCCAGCCCGTCGGCGCTCCGACCGGCTTCCACCTGGTCCGCCGCGACGGCACCGTCCTCGACGGCGCCCGCACCCTCGCCGCCCAGCAGGTCCTCGACGGCGAGGTGCTGAGCCTGCGCCCCTTCGCCGAGTCGCTGCCGCCCGCGGTCTTCGACGACGTCTCCGACGCCGTCGCCTCCGCCGTGGTGCGCGACCGGCACCGCTGGAGCGACGACATGCTGCGCGGCGCGGGCCTGGCCGGAGCCGCCCTGCTGTTCGTCCTGCTGGGCTTCGTCCTCTGGTACGCCGACCCGGTCCGCCACGACATGCACGGCCTGCCCGGGATCATCGCCGGCGCGGCCGGGCTGCTGCTGGCCGCCGCGGCGGGCGTGCGCGCCCGGGTCTACCGCGACCGCGGCTCCGCCGTCGCCCTCGGCCTCGCCGGCCTCCCGCACCTGCTGATCGCCGGGTCCGGGATCATCGCCCCCGCCGCCGGGCACGGCCCCGGCCGGCTCCAGTTCCTGCTGGGCTGCATCTGCGTCCTCGTCGCCTCCGTCGCGCTCGTCGCGCTCACCCCCCACGGGGACGCCCCCTTCGTCGCGGCCACCTTCGTCGCGGCCACCGGCACCCTGGCCACCTTCCTCGCGATCGTCACCGAGGCCTCCGCGACCGCGACGGCCGCCGTCTGCGCCCCCGCGGCCATCGGCCTCGTCGCCTTCCTGCCCGGCCTCTCCGCCCGCTTCGCCCGGCTTCCCATCGGCTACGCCGCCCCGCAGAGCGCGGTCGACGAGTACGTCGACTACGCGGTGACCCCGGACCGTTACGAGGCCGAGCCGTACGGTGACCCCTCCGCCGGCGAGCAGCCCGAGGCGGGCGCCCCGCTCGACGCCGAGGCCATCGCCACCCAGGCCCGCCGCGGCCACGAGATGCTGCTCGGCCTGGTCGGCGGCTGCGCGGCGGTCGTCGTCGGCTGCGCCGCGGTCCTCGGCTTCTCCGACAACACCTGGGGACGCCTGCTCGCCCTCACCACCGGCCTCGCCATGCTGCTGCGCGCCCGCCTCTTCCGCTACACCTCCCAGGTCGTGTGCACCCTGGTGGCCGGGCTCTCGGCCGTCGCCCTGCTGATCCTGGGCCTGTCCCTGCACCCGCCGGCCGACCTCCTGCAGGAGCTCGTGCAGTACCACGACCGCGGCGGCCTGGACCTCCGTACGATCTGGCTGTCCGCCGCCGTGGCCGCCGGCGCGGCCCTGCTCGCCGGAATTGCACTGGTCATCCCCCGCAAGGGTCTGTCACCCTTCTGGGGGCGACTGCTCGACCTCACCGAGGCGGCGGTGCTGCTCAGCCTGGTCCCGCTGGCCCTGGCCGTGCTCGACGTCTACGCCCGGGCCCGCTCGCTCACCAGCTGAGACGGGGCCGCGCGGCAGCCTGGTACGCTGTGTGACGGCCGTTTGTGTACGCGCCCCCGGAAGTCCTTCTGGAGGCTGCGCCCAGCGGACCCGCCTCCCGAGTTACGGAAGATCCCCAGAGAATTCGACCTGGGGCACTCGGTGGCCACGAAGACCCATGAGGAGTACGCGTGTCGCTCGACGCCGCTACGAAGAAGCAGATCATCGCTGAGTTTGGTGCCAAGGAGGGCGACACCGGCTCCCCCGAGGTCCAGGTCGCGATGCTCTCCAAGCGCATCACGGACCTGACCGAGCACCTCAAGACCCACAAGCACGACCACCACTCCCGTCGTGGTCTGCTGATCCTGGTCGGCCAGCGTCGCCGCCTGCTGCAGTACCTGGCCAAGAAGGACATCCAGCGCTTCCGTACGCTGGTCGAGCGCCTCGGCATCCGCCGCGGTGCGGCCGGCGTCAAGTAAAGACGCTGTGAAGGGAGCGGTTCCCACACTCAGGGGGCCGCTCCCTTTGCTGTACGTGCTGCTGTACGTGCGGGACGTACCGGACGCTTTGTAGTCTGGACGTACGCGCAGTACCGCACCTCGTGCACAACCGAAGAGGAGGAGCGCCCTCCCAGGCCGCCGGTCCTCGGTAGTGGTACCCGGAAAGCCCCCCGGGCACCGAACCGGGTACTTCGATCGAAGACCGGCCCGCACCCAAGGCGCGCTTCTCCGCAACCGTCCGCCGCCACACGGGCCGCGGACGGAGACGACGAAAATGGAGAAAACGCTAGTGGAGAACGAGACCCACTACGCCGAGGCCGTCATTGACAACGGTTCCTTCGGCACCCGCACCATCCGCTTCGAGACGGGCCGTCTGGCCCGCCAGGCCGCCGGCTCCGCCGTTGCCTACCTGGACGACGACACGATGGTGCTTTCCGCCACCACCGCGTCGAAGAAGCCCAAGGACCAGCTCGACTTCTTCCCCCTGACGGTGGACGTCGAGGAGCGCCAGTACGCGGCCGGCAAGATCCCCGGCTCCTTCTTCCGCCGCGAGGGCCGCCCCTCCGAGGACGCGATCCTCACCTGCCGCCTGATCGACCGCCCGCTGCGCCCGTCCTTCAAGAAGGGCCTGCGCAACGAGATCCAGGTCGTCGCCACCGTCATGGCGCTCAACCCGGACCACCTGTACGACGTCATCGCGATCAACGCCGCGTCCGCGTCCACCCAGCTGGCCGGCCTGCCCTTCTCCGGCCCGATCGGCGGCGTCCGCGTCGCGCTGATCCGCGGCCAGTGGGTGGCCTTCCCGACGCACACCGAGCTTGAGGACGCCGTCTTCGACATGGTCGTCGCGGGCCGCGTCCTGGAGGACGGCGACGTCGCGATCATGATGGTCGAGGCCGAGGCCACCGAGAAGACCGTCACCCTCGTCAAGGGCGGCGCCGAGGCGCCGACCGAGGAGATCGTCGCCGCCGGTCTGGAGGCCTCGAAGCCCTTCATCAAGGCCCTGTGCAAGGCCCAGTCGGACCTGGCCTCCAAGGCCGCCAAGCCCGAGGGCGAGTTCCCGGTCTTCCTGGACTACCAGGACGACGTCTACGAGGCCCTCGCCGCCGCGGTCAAGGGCGAGCTCGCCCAGGCGCTGACCATCCCCGGCAAGCAGGACCGCGAGGCGGAGCTCGACCGCGTCAAGGACCTCGCCGCCGAGAAGCTCCTCCCGGCCTTCGAGGGCCGCGAGAAGGAGATCTCCGCCGCCTACCGCAGCCTGACCAAGGCCCTGGTGCGCGAGCGCGTCATCAAGGACAAGGTCCGCATCGACGGCCGCGGGATCACGGACATCCGTACCCTCGCCGCCGAGGTCGAGGCCATCCCGCGCGTGCACGGCTCGGCGCTGTTCGAGCGTGGCGAGACCCAGATCCTGGGCGTCACCACCCTCAACATGCTCCGTATGGAGCAGCAGCTGGACACCCTTTCCCCGGTGACCCGCAAGCGCTACATGCACAACTACAACTTCCCGCCGTACTCCGTCGGCGAGACCGGCCGCGTGGGCTCGCCCAAGCGTCGCGAGATCGGCCACGGCGCCCTCGCCGAGCGCGCGATCCTCCCGGTCCTGCCGACCCGCGAGGAGTTCCCCTACGCGATCCGCCAGGTGTCCGAGGCCCTCGGCTCCAACGGTTCGACGTCCATGGGCTCGGTCTGCGCCTCGACCATGTCGCTGCTGAACGCCGGTGTGCCGCTGAAGGCCCCCGTCGCCGGTATCGCCATGGGCCTGATCTCCCAGGAGATCGACGGCAAGACCCACTACGTCGCCCTCACCGACATCCTCGGTGCGGAGGACGCCTTCGGCGACATGGACTTCAAGGTCGCCGGCACCAAGGAGTTCGTGACCGCCCTCCAGCTCGACACCAAGCTGGACGGCATCCCGGCCTCCGTCCTGGCCGCGGCCCTCAAGCAGGCCCGCGACGCCCGCCTCCACATCCTCGACGTGATGATGGAAGCGATCGACACGCCGGACGAGATGTCCCCGAACGCCCCGCGGATCATCACCGTCAAGATCCCCGTGGACAAGATCGGCGAGGTCATCGGCCCCAAGGGCAAGATGATCAACCAGATCCAGGAGGACACCGGCGCCGAGATCACGATCGAGGACGACGGCACCATCTACATCGGTGCCGCCGACGGCCCGGCCGCCGAGGCCGCCCGCGCCACGATCAACGGCATCGCCAACCCGACCATGCCGGAGGTCGGCGAGCGCTACCTGGGCACGGTCGTCAAGACCACCACCTTCGGTGCCTTCGTCTCCCTGCTCCCGGGCAAGGACGGCCTGCTGCACATCTCGCAGATCCGCAAGCTCGCCGGTGGCAAGCGCGTGGAGAACGTCGAGGACGTGCTCGCGGTCGGCACCAAGGTCCAGGTCGAGATCGCCGAGATCGACCAGCGCGGCAAGCTCTCCCTGATCCCCGTGATCGACGGCGAGGCCGCCGGTGACGACGCTGACAAGGACGACTCCGACAAGTGACGTCGCGTAGTTCCCGTGTGACGGCCCGCCCCTCCTCCGAGGGGCGGGCCGTCGCCCGTACCCAAACCCTCCTCAAGGGCGAGAACGGCATCGGCACCGTCCGGCGCACGGTCCTCCCTGGCGGACTGCGCATCGTCACCGAGACGCTGCCCTCCGTCCGCTCCGCCACCTTCGGCATCTGGGCGCACGTGGGCTCCCGCGACGAGACGCCCACGCTCAACGGTGCCACGCACTACCTGGAGCACCTCCTCTTCAAGGGCACCGGCAAGCGCAGCGCCCTCGACATCTCCTCCGCGATCGACGCGGTCGGCGGCGAGATGAACGCCTTCACGGCGAAGGAGTACACCTGCTACTACGCACGGGTGCTCGACACCGACCTGCCGCTGGCGATCGACGTCGTCTGCGACATGCTCACCGGTTCGCTCATCCGCGAGGAGGACGTCGACGCCGAGCGCGGCGTCATCCTCGAAGAGATCGCCATGACCGAGGACGACCCGGGCGACTGCGTGCACGACCTGTTCGCGCACACGATGTTCGGAGAGACCCCGCTCGGCCGGCCCGTCCTCGGCACCGTCGACACGATCAACGCCCTCGGCGCCGACCGGATCCGCCGCTTCTACAAGAAGCACTACGACCCCACCCACCTGGTGGTGGCCGCGGCCGGCAACGTCGACCACAACAAGGTCGTACGCCAGGTACGCGCGGCCTTCGAGAAGGCCGGAGCCCTCGGGCGCACCGACGCCGAGCCGATCGGCCCGCGCGCCGGCACCAAGCGCATCCGCACCTCCGGCAAGGTCGAGCTGGTGGGCCGCAAGACCGAGCAGGCCCACGTGGTCCTCGGCATGCCCGGCCTGGCCCGCACCGACGAACGCCGCTGGGCGCTCGGCGTGCTGAACACCGCCCTCGGCGGCGGCATGTCCTCCCGCCTCTTCCAGGAGGTCCGGGAGAAGCGCGGCCTGGCCTACAGCGTGTACTCGTACACCTCGGGCTTCGCCGACACCGGCCTGTTCGGCGTGTACGCGGGCTGCCGTCCCAGCCAGGTCCACGACGTGCTGCAGATCTGCCGCGGCGAGCTCGACAAGGTCGTCTCGGAGGGGCTCACCGACGAGGAGATCAAGCGGGCCATCGGCCAGCTGTCCGGCTCCACCGTCCTCGGCCTGGAGGACACCGGCGCGATCATGAGCCGCATCGGCAAGAGCGAGCTGTGCTGGGGCGACCAGATGTCGGTCGACGACATGCTGACCCGGATCGCCGCCGTGACCCCCGACGACGTCCGCTCGGTCGCCCGGGACGTCCTGGCCCAGCGGCCGTCGCTCTCGGTGATCGGCCCCCTGAAGGAGAAGCAGGCCGCCCGCCTCGACGAAGCGGTGGCCTGAGACCCTGACACCCTGAGGGCGGGCACCGGCCGCCGGCCGGTGCCCGGCCCGTACGACAGGAAGCGAAGGAAGCATGAGCAGCAAGCTGCGCGTAGCGGTTCTCGGTGCACAGGGCCGTATCGGCTCCGAGGCGGTCAAGGCCGTCGAAGCCGCCGAGGACATGGAGCTGGTGGCCGCCCTCGGCCGCGGCGACAAGCTGGAGAAGCTGGCCGAGACCGGCGCCCAGGTCGCCGTCGAGCTGACCACCCCCGCCTCGGTCATGGGCAACCTCGACTTCTGCATCCGCCACGGCATCCACGCCGTCGTCGGCACCACCGGCTGGACCGAGGAGCGCCTCGCCCAGCTGGACACCTGGCTCGCCGGCTCCCCGGAGACCGGCGTGCTCATCGCCCCGAACTTCTCCATCGGCGCCGTCCTCACCATGAAGTTCGCCGCGCAGGCCGCCCGCTACTTCGAGTCCGTCGAGGTCGTGGAACTGCACCACCCCAACAAGGTCGACGCCCCCTCCGGCACGGCCACGCGCACGGCGCAGCTCATCGCGGCCGCCCGCGCCGAGGCCGGCTGCGCCCCGCAGCCCGACGCCACCGCCACCGCGCTCGACGGGGCGCGCGGCGCGGACGTCGACGGAGTCCCGGTACACGCGATCCGCCTGCGCGGCCTGCTGGCCCACCAGGAGGTGCTGCTCGGCGGCGAAGGCGAGACCCTGACCATCCGTCACGACTCCCTGCACCACAGCAGCTTCATGCCGGGCATCCTCCTCGGCGCGCGCCGCGTGACGCAGACCCCGGGCCTGACCTTCGGCCTGGAACACTTCCTCGACCTCGGCTGATGAGCAGGCAGTAGCACCATGCGCGCGAAGATCACCTACTTCCTCACGGCCGCCGTCCTGGTCGTCTACTTCGTCCTGGTCGGCAGCCGGGGCCTGATGCTGCTCCGGCAGGGCACCTGGCTGACCGTCACCTTCGGCGTGGCGGTGCTGGTCCTGCCCGTCATCGGTGTCTGGTTCCTCTGGAAGAACACCCAGTTCGTGCGGAAGGCCAACCAGCTCGCGAGCGAGCTGGAGGCCGAGGGCGGACTGCCCGTGGACGAGCTGGAGCGGGACCAGTACGGCCGGATCCTGCGGGATTCCGCCGACGAGGTCTTCGCGCGCCGCAAGGCCGAGACGGAGGACGCGCCGGGGGACTGGCGCAGCTGGTTCCGCCTCGCCGTCGCCTACCACGACGCCCGCGACACCCCGCGGGCCCGCAAGGCCATGCAGCGGGCCATCGCCCTGCACGACAGGAAGCCCGTACAGGTCTGATCCCCGTACGGGCTCCCGGGCCGGGCCCGCCGCCTCAGGCGGATACGGCCCGGTACTCCTCGGCCCAGGCCTCCACTGCGTCGGTGGCCCGGTCGAACGCCTCCGCACGCGCCAGGAAGTCGGCGTTGTGGTCCGTGAGCAGCACCGGCAGCTGGGCGCCGTCGCGCCCGGCCACCGTCAGGGCCTGCCCCTGTACGGTCCTCGGCAGGCCGAGCCAGCGCACCGGCTGCTGCGCGGTGCGGACCTCGGCGATCTCGCCCCAGGCGAGGGAGCGGGTCCTGAGGAAGCCGACCAGGCGCAGCCCCTTGGGGCTGACCCAGATCCCCGCCACCAGCAGCCGCAGCGCCGCCCCGATCACGCTGAGCGCGGCGACGGAGCAGACCACCGCCAGCGCCCCTGCGCCCGCGAACGCGATGATCATCGTGGCGAGCAGCATGAAGGCGGCCAGCAGGAGCAGCAGCGCGGCGCCGGCGACCCGCCAGGGGCCGGGCCGGTAGGGCCGGCGCCAGCGGTCCTGGTCTGCGTGGGCGAGTACCTCGTCGCCGTCCTCGTGCGCGTCGAACGCGCTGTCGGCCGTCAGGAAGGGCAGGGGCACGGCTGGACCTCACTCACATGCACGTTCGGTTGGGCTGCCCGTGAGGCTACCGCCCCCCGGAGGCCTCGGACTGCTGCGACGTGACGGGGTTCGGGTGGGGCTGCAGTGCCGGTACGCCGAAGAGCAGGGAACCGACGAGCCCCGCCACCACGGTCATCCCGACCAGGGTACGGGCGGCGAACTGCGTCCTGCTCAGACGCTCGCGCGGCGGTGGGGTGACGTTGCTGCGGAATCGGTCGGCCTCGGCGACAAAGGCGAACGGGACGGGTTCGCGCCGGCTGGACATGAGGGGACTCTCCTCGGGGTCGGAGTGGCTGTACTCACAAAGACGTGCGAACTGCCCGCCAGGTGCCCCCGATCGGGAAATCGATGCACGAGCCGCCCTGACGGGCGCCGTAGAGTGGGCGCGCCCCATGTGAGACGTTCGGAAGGACCCCCGGTGAGCGAGACCGCCGCTTCAGACCTGAAACCCAGCTTCCGCAGTGATGTGACGGTGGAGCTGGTGAAGCACTCCGCCGCCGACTCCGACGTGCTGTGGGCCGCCCGGGTCTCCACGGCCGGTGAACAGTCCCTGGACGAGCTGCAGAAGGACCCCGAGCGCTCCAAGGGCCTCATCAACTACCTGATGCGCGACCGTCACGGCAGCCCCTTCGAGCACAACTCGATGACCTTCTTCATCAGCGCCCCGATCTTCGTGTTCCGCGAGTTCATGCGCCACCGCGTCGGCTGGTCGTACAACGAGGAGTCCGGCCGTTACAGGGAGCTGGAGCCGGTCTTCTACGTCCCGGACGCCGAGCGCAAGCTCGTCCAGGAGGGCCGTCCGGGCAAGTACGTCTTCGTCGAGGGCACCGCGGCGCAGCAGGAGCTGACCGGCCGGGTCATGGAGGACTCGTACCGCCAGGCCTACGAGGCCTACCAGGAGATGCTGGCGGCGGGCGTGGCACGGGAGGTGGCCCGTTCGGTCCTGCCCGTCGGACTCTTCTCCTCGATGTACGCCACCTGCAACGCGCGCTCGCTCATGCACTTCCTCGGTCTGCGTACGCAGCACGAGCTGGCCAAGGTGCCGTCCTTCCCGCAGCGGGAGATCGAGATGGTCGGCGAGAAGATGGAGCAGCACTGGGCCTCGCTGATGCCCCTGACGTACGCGGCCTTCAACGCCAACGGCCGCGTGGCCCCGTAAGGCCCGGAACGGCGCGTGCGCACGGATGCGCGGAGCCCTGTCCGAAGTGTCCGTATTGCCACGTTTCGTAAAGTTCATCTAGGCTGATCAAACGGACCCGGCACTGCTTGAACCCCCGAGCAGGCAGTGCCGGGCTCCACACTCCTCCCGGCCCGCTTTCGGAAGGCGCACCACCCTGTTGACGTCCCCCGAGGGGACACCGTGAGCATGGCAGCGAGTAGCGTGTTACCCATGGCTCCGATCTCGACTCCGCAGACCCCCTTCGGGCGGGTCCTCACCGCCATGATCACGCCCTTCACGGCGGATGGCGCACTCGACCTCGACGGCGCGCAGCAGCTCGCCGTCCACCTGGTGGACGCAGGCAACGACGGCCTGATCATCAACGGGACCACCGGCGAGTCCCCGACCACCACCGACGCGGAGAAAAACGACCTCGTACGAGCCGTCCTCGAAGCGGTCGGAGACCGCGCCCACGTCGTCGCCGGCATCGGCACCAACGACACCCGGCACACCCTGGAGCTCGCCCGCCAGGCCGAGCGCACCGGCGCCCACGGCCTCCTCGCGGTGACGCCGTACTACAGCAAGCCGCCGCAGGAAGGCCTCTACCGCCACTTCACGGCCATCGCCGACGCCACCGGGCTCCCGGTCATGCTCTACGACATCCCCGGCCGCAGCGGTGTCCCCATCAACACCGAAACGCTCGTCCGGCTGGCCGAGCACCCCCGCATCGTGGCCAACAAGGACGCCAAGGGCGACCTCGGCCGCGCCAGCTGGGCCATCGCCCAGAGCGGCCTGGCCTGGTACTCGGGCGACGACATGCTGAACCTGCCGCTGCTGTCGGTCGGCGCGGTCGGCTTCGTCTCCGTGGTCGGCCACGTGGTCAGCCCGGAGCTCCGCGCGATGCTCGAAGCGCACCTGGCCGGCGACGTCCAGAAGGCCACCGAGATCCACCAGAAGCTGCTCCCCGTCTTCACCGGGATGTTCCGCACGCAGGGCGTGATCACCACCAAGGGCGCGCTGAACCTCCAGGGCCTGCCCGCGGGCCCGCTGCGGCTCCCGCTGGTCGAGCTGACCCCCGAGGAGACGGCCCAGCTCAAGATCGATCTTGCCGCCGGCGGGGTACAGGTCTGACACCAGACTTCACAACTGAATAAGCAGAACCCCACGAAAAGACACATGAAAGTGCACGAATGCATGCACGCCACGTGCCTACGAGGTACGTGGCGTGTGTGGTGAGGAGAGACTTTTGAGCCATCCGCATCCTGAACTCGGTCCGCCGCCGAAGCTCCCCAAGGGCGGCCTCCGCGTCACCCCTCTGGGCGGTCTCGGCGAGATCGGCCGCAACATGACCGTCTTCGAGTTCGACGGCCGGCTGCTGATCGTCGACTGCGGTGTCCTCTTCCCCGAAGAGGAGCAGCCGGGCATCGACCTGATCCTGCCGGACTTCACGTCCATCCGGGACCGGCTCGACGACATCGAGGGCATCGTCCTCACCCACGGTCACGAGGACCACATCGGCGCCGTCCCCTTCCTCCTGCGCGAGAAGCCGGACATCCCGCTCATCGGCTCCAAGCTGACGCTGGCCCTCATCGAGGCGAAGCTCCAGGAGCACCGGATCCGCCCCTACACCCTTGAGGTGAAGGAGGGCGACCGGGAGAACCTCGGGATCTTCGACTGCGAGTTCATCGCGGTCAACCACTCCATCCCGGACGCGCTGGCCGTCGCCATCCGCACCCCCGCGGGCCTGGTCGTCGCCACCGGCGACTTCAAGATGGACCAGCTCCCGATGGACAACCGCCTCACCGACCTGCACGCCTTCGCGCGTCTGAGCGAGGAGGGCATCGACCTCCTCCTCTCGGACTCGACGAACGCCGAGGTCCCGGGCTTCGTCCCGCCGGAGCGCGACATCTCGGGCGTCATCCGCGGCGTCTTCGCGGGCGCACAGAAGCGGATCATCGTGGCGAGCTTCGCCAGCCACGTCCACCGCATCCAGCAGATCCTGGACGCCGCGCACGAGTACGGCCGCCGGGTCGCCTTCGTCGGCCGCTCGATGGTCCGCAACATGGGCATCGCCCGCGACCTGGGCTACCTGCGGGTCCCGGCGGGCCTCGTCGTCGACGTGAAGACCCTCGACGACCTGCCGGACGACGAGGTCGTGCTGGTCTGCACGGGCTCCCAGGGCGAGCCGATGGCGGCCCTGTCCCGGATGGCCAACCGCGACCACCAGATCCGGATCGTCCCCGGTGACACCGTCATCCTCGCGTCGTCCCTGATCCCGGGCAACGAGAACGCGGTCTACCGCGTGATCAACGGCCTGACCCGGTGGGGCGCGAACGTCGTCCACAAGGGCAACGCGAAGGTGCACGTCTCCGGCCACGCCTCCGCGGGCGAGCTGCTGTACTTCTACAACATCTGCAAGCCCCGGAACCTGATGCCGGTCCACGGCGAATGGCGCCACCTGCGGGCCAACGCCGAGCTCGGCGCGATGACGGGCGTCCCGAAGGACCGCATCGTCATCGCCGAGGACGGCGTGGTCGTCGACCTCGTCGACGGCAAGGCCCGGATCTCGGGCAAGGTCCAGGCCGGCTACGTGTACGTGGACGGCCTGTCGGTCGGCGACGTCACCGAGGTCCACCTGAAGGACCGCCGGATCCTCGGCGACGAGGGCATCGTCTCGGTGTTCGTCGTGGTGGACAGCACCACGGGCAAGGTCGTGAGCGGCCCGAACATCCAGGCCCGCGGCTCCGGCATCGAGGACTCGGCCTTCACGGCGGTCGTACCGAAGATCGAGGAGGCCATCGCCCGCGCGGCGGCCGACGGTGTCGCCGAGCCGCACCAGATCCAGCAGCTCATCCGCCGCACGATGGGCAAGTGGGTCTCGGACGGCTACCGCCGCCGCCCGATGATCCTCCCGGTCGTCGTCGAGGTCTGACCCCCCGTCAGAGCCGTAGCGCCGTCACCGGAGCGGGGCAACCGGATTTGCATCCGGGGCCCCGCTCCAGTACGTTTACGGCTCCACCTCGTACGACACCCGTGCACATCCGTGTGCCCGGACGCGTCCCGCGAGCGGGTGGCCATCACGACTCAGATCACCTGATAAAGTCTGATCCACCCGAAAGGGAAAGGCCCCCCAACGGCCTCCAGAATTCAATTCCAACCCGGAAGCGGCGCGGAAATCCTCTGGTAAGGTGGGAATCGCCGGAAAGGGAAAACGCGAAAGCGAAGGACCTGGAAAGCGAAGCGGGACCGGCTCTGATAGAGTCGGAAACGCAAGAACGAAGGGAAG